>CAMYJI010000021.1 GCA_947258545.1 uncultured Ectothiorhodospiraceae bacterium | reverse complement strand
GAGCCCGGCTTTCTCCCTCAATAAAACCTGTCATTTCATGGCTTTCCTGGTTGAAAGCCACATTATATAGATTTCGGGGTTTTCACACAGTCTGGACCCTACTATGACATTGAGAGTTTCCGCTCCAAATCGGACGTTGGCTGGCCTATAACCGCTAGAAAGACGTATTAATGCACGCTTATTGCGGGGTCCCGTTTATCTGAGCCGGATATTTGGAAGTGCATTTGCCATCTCGCAGATTTCAGGATATTTTTCCACTTAAATTTACTTCAAACCTATAAATGAATAACGAGAACTGATGTCTCGTTTATTCAACTGTTATACGAAGAGATAGGGCTCTAAGTAAAATGAAAATGCTCCATGTTCTATTTGTGATGGTAATAGTTGCGGTGACCGCGTGTGGTGGTAGCGATTCTGATGGCACTAAGTCATTGACTACTGCATTGCTAATAACGGATAAATTTGACCAAAAGGCAAACAGCTTCGTTGTAGGAGATGATGTTGTCGTCACAGCGAAGATAAGCAATCCATCGAATATCGTGAGATCCATTGAATTCACGGCGCCGCTTATTACGATTCAGATATTATCCGAAGATGCTGCCACTTTGATTTTTGATCCGGATTTTGGACTTAGTTTTCCGCAGTTTGTTACGGTTGTTCTTATAGATCCTTTTGGTGAAATAACGCGGACTTTGACATGGAACGGTACAGACAATGTAGGAGCGCAGGTAGCACCGAGAATGTATCAAGTAGTAGTGAGAATCCAAGGGGTGGCGGGGGCTCAGCCGATACAACATAACGATCTCATACAGCTACTATGATCGTGTATAACCATTGCATCAATATCGCCCGCATAATACGCGGGCTGGGACCACGCAAACAGCGTGCGGCATTTTATGCAAGACGTTCAATGTCCGTTTTCTTGATTTCACCGGTTTCTAAATGATCGAAAGTGGCCGTAATCGGAACTCCGCAATCGCGCCGAGGACGGCGCTCCTACAGTGGGCTTATGACCGGTTTTGGCCGATCTAATACAAAGAGTAGCCCGCGTAAGTGGGGCTTGCGGCTTACCGGGAATGGCTGCTTATTGCCGTGATCCGGTTGTTCGAGCAAGCAGCGAAGCTCGATAGAGTCTGACACGGTTAGTCAGATCGAATGCTTACTATTGCAAGTCAGTAGCACACCCAGATGTATATCGCAGCCTGTTTTTTATCCTGGAGTTTCGTTGCGTTTTTGCGGTTTGGCCTATTATGCATTTCTCGGCGCTCTCCGCGTCTCTGCGGTGACGTGTTGTAACTAACCGAACACGATGGTGCGGTTGCGGAATACCAGCACCTGGCGCTGGAGATGCCGCCAGATCGCACGTGACAACACGATTTTTTCCAGGTCCTGCCCCTTGCGTACCAGGTCAGTGACGGAATCGGTATGCCGGACATGGGTAACATCCTGCTCGATGATGGGGCCGGCATCGAGGTCGGCAGTCGCGTAGTGACTGGTTGCACCGATCAGCTTGACGCCGCGCTTGTGGGCGGAGTGATACGGCTTTGCGCCGGGAAACGCCGGCAGGAATGAATGGTGGATATTGATGATCTGGCTGGGATAGTGCCGGATAAAGTCCTCACTCAGGACCTGCATATAGCGCGCGAGCACGATAAAATCGATGTTGTAATCCTGCAGCAGGGCCAGCTGGCGCTGTTCCTGTTCCGGCCTGTTTTGCGGGGTGATCGGGAGCACGTGATAGTCGATGCCGAGACTCTCGGCAGCAGCCCCCAGATCCGGGTGGTTGCTGATGAGAAGCGGAATCTCAACCTGCCAGTCGCCGGCCTGGTAGCGCGACAGGATATCAAACAGGCAATGTGAATACCTCGATACGTAGACGGCCATGCGCGGGATAACATCGGAGAAGTAGAGCGTCCACTGCATGCCCATGCGCGTCGCGACATCCGCCTTGAAGCGGTCACCGATTTCCCCGCGTGCGAGTGAAAACTCTGCAAGGTCCAATTCGATGCGCATGAAGAAATGACGTTCATCACTATCGACATGCTGTTCGAGGTCAATGATGTTGCCCCCGTGCCTGAAGATGAACTCGGTGACAGAGGACACCAGCCCCTTCTGGTCGGGGCAGGAGATAAGCAGGATTGCAGATTGTTTGTCGCCCATGAGGCCCTGTCTGTCAACGCTTGCATGGTTGCGCGGTGATCGGGCACTTCCCCGGGCAGATCGCGATAGTCATATGTTCTACAGCGTAGAAGTCTCGTCCCGGTCCGGTGTGCTCCCATAGTCCTTGAGCCACTGCAATGCCAGATCCCGGTCATTGAACAATTTGATGTGCCACTCCCTGTCCCTGGGAATGCCAAGCAGGCTCCGGGTCGTTTTCTCGGTGACCGGATTGTAGGTGACGACCGCCATGGCCTTGATCTGCGGGATGGTGGCCAGCTTCCTCTGCGCCGCGAAGCTATAGGTATATGAATTGACCTTGTTTATCAGCAGTGAAAATGGTGCCTTAAGGTGTGTGACCAGAAAGTTGTGGTATTCATTTACCATACCCATGTCCATTTCGACACCCTTGTCGATAATTACCTCGGCAAGGTCCTCATCCAGGATAATGATTTTGCCGAAGCCGAGTTCGTGAACATCAGACCTGTTCATGGCGTTGTGTTCGCTTCAGTAAGGGTGTTTGGTCAGTCCAGGTATTCGAATAACTTCACGACTCGTTGTACGCCGCCCACCTGGCGCACCCGTTCCGTCACGGCGGCTGCTTCGTTTCTGTACAGCATGCCCATCAGGTAGACGGTACCGTTTTCGGTAACCACCTTGACCCGCGTCGGATTGAATCCTTCCAGCCCCTTGATGCCGAACAGGCTGGTCTTTACCTTGCTGGTGATCAGCGTGTCACTGCTGCGCGTCATCATGGAACTCGGGGCCGCAATGGTCATCTCGTTGTGGATCAGGCGCACCTTTTCAACGCCCCGGGTGATGCTCTCGGCGCGGGCGCGCAATTCCTCGGTGGGGGCCTCGCCCGATAACAGGACGATCCCGTTGTAGCTGGTAATATTGATATGGATCTGGCTGTTGAGGTCCTTGTCGTTGATGATCGCCATGCGCGTCTTCAGTTCGACCCCCTCGTCATCGATGAATGAGCCGACCGTGCGCCGGTCCTGGACGGCCGCAGCGCCGGTGGCCGCCCCGCCGACAACCACGGGTGCGCACCCGTAAATCAGGTTTGCGGTGATTAACGTAACAATCAATGCCTGGTAGAACTTCATCGGTTTTCGTCTCCTGTCCGTGTATATCTGAGTATCAGGGCGGACGCCACACCAGGGTAAGCTCAGGCCCGCAGCCCGGGTAGTTTATACCAAAGTGCTGAAGGCATCCTGTATCCACTCGACGGCCGGGTCACCGGTGTCACCGCTGATAGAGACCACGTCGAAGCGGCAGGGCCGTGCGGCCATCTTCGGGTGTGTCTGCAGGTAAATCTGTGCACAGGCCGCGATCTTCGCCTGTTTGCGCCGGTCGATACTTTCCGCGCCCGATCCGAAGCGGGCCTGGCGCCGGTAGCGCACCTCGACAAAGACCACGCTGTCGGCATCATTCATGATCAAATCGATCTCGCCCGCGCGGCGCTGGTAATTCCGCTCGATGAGCGACAGGCCCTGCGCCTCCAGGTAGCGGCAGGCGAGCGACTCGGCATCCCTGCCGCGGCGGGCTGCTTCCGTGATCAGGGGAACGTGTTCCCGGCGGTGGCCTCTGCCCTGGATTCCAGCAGCTGGGGCAGGCCTTGATGGAATCTGGCCCAGCGCAGGGTGCGGTGGATCTGTTGCTGGGTGTCCAGTGTCAAATTGCCGGTAACACCGTGGTAGGAGCTGAACATCCCGCTGCCCAGTTGCTGGAGGTAGGGTGTGATTCGAAAGGCATCGATGCCGAGCGCATAAAATCGGTTATAGCGGTCGCTATTGGCCCGCCAGTGTTCGCTGATGGTTTGCTTGAGGTGCTGCCATTTCCCGCTGTCTTCCAGGGTCCAGGGCATGTCACAGAAGATAATCCCGTTCAAGTCATGGTCGCGGCCCTGGTCCGGGCGTCCGGTATAGACGTGGGAGGTGCTGAACACGGGAACCCTGGAGGCCCGGTAGAAACTCAGCTGCGGACGGATCGAGCGGGCCTGCTTGGGTGTGGCCAGCAGGAAGATGAAGTCAATATCCTGGCGGCGGCGTGGTTCGTATTCCAGGTTCTGGCCGAGTTGACGGACCAGGCGCTGGTGCCGGGTCTTGCTGGCATCCAGCTTGAGTGCGGAACTGATGGCCTGACCATGGTCGGTTTCCTGTGAATTGTAAAACTGCTGTACCAGCAGTTCTCCACCCTGGCGTGTCCATTCCTCGCTGAATGCCGCAAACACCCGGCTGCCCCAACTACCCTCCGGGGCCATGGCAACGGCCCGGGTATGGCCCTCGTGCCAGGCCCGGCGTGCAACCTCGCGGGCCTCGTCTTCCGGCGCCAAGCCGAACTGGTACAGCGCCGGGTTAGACAGGTCTTCCATATCGACCCGATTGAGCGCCAGCACCGGGACCGGAAGTGGCCCCTGCTGCAACAGTACCTGGACCGCTTCCTTGCGCAACGGGCCGATTATGTAACCGGCTCCCGCGGCGACTGCCTGTTGATAGGTCTCCAGCACTGCCAGCGGGTCCGTGCCCACGTCATAGATGTGTATCTGTGGTCGCGGTATGCCCTGGGATGTGTCGTAGTAGGCTGCCAGCACGCCATCGCGTATGGCCGTCCCGGCACCGGCAAGCGGGCCACTCAACGGCAGCAGCAGTGCGATCTGCGCGGGTGGTTGTCCCGCAAGCCGCATACTGCCGAGTAACTCGTCAATGAACGGGCCGCTTGCCGGGTGGCCCGGATAACGCATCTGCCAGTGCGGGATGACCTCGGCAAGGGCATCTGGCTGCTGCAGGTAGAGGCGTGTCAGTTCCACCAGTTCCATCCATCCGCTCAGGACATCCGGTGGCGGTGTCGTGCGCAGGTGTTGTAATTCGGCATCGGAGAGTCCGGACACGGCCTCCCAGGTGCCGAACTGGTTTTCCAGGCGCAGCTGCGGGTCCACCAGCAGGTCGTTCATTGCAATGCGCTCACGTGCACTGTTGAAATAGTCTCCGTTCACCCGATAGGCCTCGGCGCGCAGGTGCCGGTAATCCGCAGCGTGGGGTCCACTGGCAGGAACCGGTTGCAACAGCTCCAGTACCCGGTCGGGATGTCCGTCATTGAGGGCCAGCCGGGCACGATTGACATCATGATGCTGCAGCTGCAGGTTGGTCAGCCGGGCCGGTGTCAGACCGTCGAGTAGTTCAGTGGCGCGCACATGATCGCCGCCGCGGATCAGGCTGGCAACGGCGTACAGCAGGAAGTCCTCCTTACGGGGCGTGTTCGCATGCGCCGCTGCGTCCAGGTAGAGTGCCGCGGCCCCCTGATAATTTCCCTGAGATTCAAGGGCATGTGCCTGCTGCTGCAGTTTTGCGTCGAGACTGGGTGGAGGGGGGCGGACGGCGGTGCTGCAGCCGGACAACAGCAGGATCAAGAGGCTGGTGAACAGGACCAGCAGGCTGGCAGGGCGGGGTAGATGCATGCAGACGTACTCAGGCTATGGCTGATGACTGACGAAGTCCGCTGACTCTACTGAAAAGCCCTGGCGTCGTCCACTGATCAGCCGGCTAATCCTCGTGCCTGCAATAATTTTGCTAGGATGCGAAGGTCACCTCGACTGGAGATGCTGATGGCGATGAATGAGGGTGTGCTCTACGTGGTGGCGACACCCATTGGTAATCTGCAGGATATCACTGCCCGGGCACTGGACACCCTCAAGCGGGTTTCGCGCATTGCGGCAGAGGATACCCGGCACAGCCGCAAGCTGCTGGGGCACTACGGTATCGACACGCCACTGATTGCACTGCACGAGCACAATGAACGCGAGGTGACCGAAACGTTGCTCAAGATGCTGCAGTCGGGCGCTGACCTGGCCTTGATCTCGGATGCCGGTACACCGCTGATCAGTGACCCGGGTTTTTACCTGGTCCGCGCGGTGCGCCAGGCGGGCATGGAAATTGTTCCCATACCGGGCCCTTCCGCCTGTATTGCTGCCCTGTCCGTATCCGGCCTGCCCACGGACCGTTTTGTGTTTGAGGGATTCCTGCCCTCGCGCCAGCATGCGCGCCGCCAGCGTCTGGAGGCACTCCGCAGCGAACACCGCACCCTGGTTTTTTATGAGTCCACCCACCGGATTGCCGATTGTCTCGCAGACATGGTCGAGATCCTGGGGGCGGGGCGTGCCGCCGTGATCGCGCGTGAGCTCACCAAGACCTTCGAGACGATCAAGGCCGGGTCATTGTCCGATCTGGTCGCCTGGCTGCTGGGGGACAGTCATCAGCAGCGCGGCGAGTGTGTCATCATGGTGCACGGCGAACAGCCGGCCGCTGATGTCGCGATGGACCCGAAGGTGGAGTACGTAATCGAACTGCTCATGCAGGAGCTGCCCCTGAAACAGGCGGCCGCGCTGGCGTCGAAGATTACCGGCGCGGCGAAGAATCGTTGCTATGAGCGTTGCCTGGAGCTGAAAAAGGTCAGCCGGGCTTGAGGGCACTTGGCGGTGGTAACGCTATTCAGGCGGCATGCCGACGCAGTGCCCAATCAACATGTTCGCGAACCAGGGCGGACGGGTGGTCGGCGCGTTTTTCAAGGGCCGCTATGATTTCCCGGGATGTAACTGCATTACCCAGGCCCACGGCAAGATTTCTCAGCCAGCATTCGTAGCCGATACGGTAGATGGCGCTGCCGCGCAAGTTGCGCTCGAACTCGTCACGCTCCCAGGCGAACAGGCGCAGCAGCGTGGTGCTGTCGAGGCCGTTGCGGACGTGAAAATCTTCCTCTTGCGTGGTGCCGGCAAAACGGTTCCAGGGGCACACCAGCTGGCAGTCATCGCAGCCGTAGACACGGTTGCCGAGCAGCGGGCGCAGCGGTTCCGGTATGGCGTTGCGCAATTCGATGGTCAGGTAGGAAATGCACAGGCGTGCGTCCAGTTCGTTCGGCCCGACGATCGCACCGGTCGGACAGGCATCGATACAGGCATGGCAGGTGCCGCAATGTTCCTCGGCGGGTGTATCCAGCGGCAGCGGCAGGTTGGTATACAGTTCGCCGAGAAAGAACCAGGAACCGGCCTGTTCATTGATCAGGTTGGTATGTTTGCCGATCCAGCCCAGCCCGGCCTTTTGCGCCAACGCCTTTTCCATTACCGGCGCACTGTCGGTGAAGGCCCGGTAGCCGAACGGGCCTGTCAGTGACTCGATCCTGTTGGCCAGCTTCTGCAGGCGTTTGCGAATCACCTTGTGATAGTCGCGACCCAGTGCGTAGCGCGACAGGTAGGCGCCTGCCGGGTCCTGCAATTGCATCTCTGCCGGCTCCGCCGCAGCAGGCCAGTAGTCCATGCGTACCGAAATGATGCGCACCGTGCCGGGGACCAGTTCTGCCGGCCGGCAGCGCCGGGTTCCATGCCGCTGCATGTAATCCATTGCGCCATGCCTGCCTTTTTTGAGCCACTGTAGTAGGCGGGCTTCATCCGCGCCGAGGTCCGTGTCGGTAATGCCGACTTGCTGAAATCCCAGCTCCAGCCCCCAGCGCTTGATGTGCCGCGCCAGGGCGCGGTAATCGAAATCGGGATCTGTGGTCGGGAATTGCTCGTGCATGGGCGTTTTGAAGTCTGGATTTTTACGTGGGCTTCACTGTATGTTGATTGTGAACGGCGGTTAGAAACCGCTGCAGGAAGTCAGACATATGATAGACAATGATCCCATGAACAACACCATTCCCCTGTATACCGCAAACCAGGTCCGCGCGCTGGACCGGGCGGCCATCGAAGAGGCCTGCATCCCGGGCCATGATCTGATGACACGCGCCGGGGAAGCGGTATGGGATTTCCTGCGCAGACACTGGCCGGATGCGCGCTCGATTGTGGTGGCCTGTGGTACCGGCAATAACGGCGGCGATGGCTATGTGGTGGCGCGCCTGGCCCAGGAATCCGGCTGTCAGTGCCGGGTGGTGCAGATGGGTGATGGTGGCCGCATGACAGGTGATGCCCTGCGCGCGCGCAATGACTGGCTGGCGGCGGGCGGCGAGGAACACGGCTATGACGAGAAATGCCTGGCGCGTGCCGATGTCATCGTCGATGCCCTGTTGGGGACCGGTCTGGAACGGCCCCTGGAGGGGGAATGGCGATCCGTTGTCGAGGCCATCAATCGTGCACCGACCCCGGTACTGGCCATCGACATCCCCACTGGCCTGCATGCCGACAGCGGGACAGTGTTGGGTGCCAGCGTCAGGGCGTTTCATACCGTGACCTTCATTGGCCGCAAACAGGGACTGTACACCGGCGAGGGACCAGAATTCGCCGGCACGGTTGCCTTCAATGACCTGCATATGCCGGCATCGGTCTACCAGCAGGTCACACCGGCCTCGCAGTTGCTCGCAGAGCCGCCCCTGGGGCGGCTGGCGCTGCCGCGGGCGCGCACGGCGCACAAGGGCCACAACGGCCACGTACTGGTAGTTGGCGGTGAATCCGGGATGTTGGGGGCCGTGCAGCTGGCGGGCCAGGCAGCCTTGCGTGTCGGTACGGGGCTGGTCAGTCTTGCCACCCGGCCGGAGCATGCGGCCATGATCGCGGCCGCATGCCCCGAATTGATGAGCCATGGGGTCGCCGAGGCCGGCCACTTGGCGGCCCTGTTGAAACGGGCCAGCATCGTTGTTGTCGGGCCGGGACTTGGCCGGTCACGCTGGGCCCGGGAACTGCTTGCCGCAGTGCTGGATACCGGGCTGCCGTTGATCATGGATGCCGATGCCCTGAACCTGCTGGCACGGGAGCCGGAAACCCGTGACAACTGGGTGCTGACACCGCATCCGGCCGAGGCGGGACGCCTGCTGAAGATTGCCGCCCGGGATGTCCAGGCCAACCGTTTTGCCGCGGTATCCGCCCTGGCCGGCAACTATGGCGGCATCGCGGTGTTGAAGGGAGCCGGCTCGCTGGTGTCCAGTGCGGACGACCCGGTCACGGTGTGCGCGGTCGGCAACCCGGGCATGGCAACGGCCGGCATGGGTGATGTCCTCAGCGGGGTCATCGCCGGTCTGGCGGCCCAGGGTCTGGGGCTGGGGCAGGCCGCACGGGCGGGGCTCTGCGTGCACGGCCTCGCGGGTGACCGTGCCGCGCTAGCCGGCGAACGCGGGATGACGGCACGCGATGTCATCAACGAATTGCGTGCTGTGATGGATGCGGAAGGCCAGGCCAGGTGAAGCTGTTCGCAGCGGATGAGGCCGCCATGCAGGACCTCGGCTTGCGCCTGGCACAGGTGGCATGCGAACCCGGCGTCATCTATATCCAGGGCGACCTGGGCGCCGGCAAGACCACACTGGTGCGCAGCTTGCTGCGCGGGCTCGGGTTCCAGGGCAAGGTCAAGAGCCCGACCTACACGCTGATTGAACCGTATCCGCTGGGGGGGTTTACGGTGTACCACCTGGACCTCTATCGATTGGCCTCCGGGGAGGAGCTGGAATGGATCGGTATCCGCGACCTGATGGCCGGCAACGAATTGTTATTGGTCGAATGGCCGGAACAGGGTAAGGGCGCGCTACCGCCGCCCGACCTGGTCGTCGTGATCGACTACCGGGACACGGGCCGCCAGCTGGATCTGCGCGCGGCCAGCGCGCGGGGTCGCCAGTGGCTGGCGGCCATGCCGGATGCGTGCCGGACCGATACCGGGTGAGCCATGTTCTTGTTCCGTAACGTACAATGTGACAGATACTTATCGTATATCCCTTGGGCTCCCTGAGAGGTTTCTATGCTATCTAATGGAGTTTCAACATAATAATTGAAATTATGTGGGATTTGTGGCTAAGATACGCCCATCTCCAGCGTGCCCCGGGGGGCGGTCCACCAAGTGAAAAGGCTGATCACAGCATGTTGCCTCTGGCTCATCAGTCAAACACTGGTCTGTGCAGCGCCGGTAGAGGTACAGGGTGTGCGTCTGTGGGCGGCACCGGACCATACCCGCGTGGTATTCGATACCAGCGGGCCGATCGAGCATACGTTGTTTTCCCTGAATGATCCCGAGCGCCTGGTCGTCGATGTCCCGGCCGTCCGCACTGGTGCCTCGCTGCAGGCGCAGGGCAAGGCTGTCGGACTGGTCAAGGGGATTCGTACCGCCCAGCAGGACACGGGCGACCTGAGGATCGTGCTGGACCTGGAGCGGCTGACTAAGCCGCGCAGTTTCACCCTGAAGCCGGGTGGCCAGCACGGACACCGCCTGGTCATCGACCTGTACGAGACCGAGGCAAGCCAAAAGGCCACGGTCAAAAAGTCGGTCGCTGAGAAGACGACCCGTTTGCGCGACCTGGTCATCGCCATCGATGCGGGCCATGGCGGTGACGACCCGGGAGCGATCGGCCCGGGCAGGACCCGTGAGAAAGATGTCGTGCTGTCCATTGCCAAACGGCTGGCGGCCTTGGTCGAGCAGGAGCCGGGTATGCGGCCGGTACTGGTCCGCCAGGGTGATTACTACATTGGGTTGCGTAAACGAATCAACATTGCCCGCAAGCACGGGGCCGACCTGTTCGTATCCGTTCATGCCGATGGTTTCCGTGACCGACGGGTCAAGGGTTCCTCGGTTTTTGTCCTGTCGCGGCGTGGTGCTTCATCCGAGATGGCGCGTTGGCTTGCTGAGAAGGAAAACGCGGCGGATCTGGCGGGCGGGGTAAGGCTGGACGACAAGGACGACCTGCTGGCCGAGGTGTTGCTCGATCTGTCACAGACGGCGACCATCGAGGCCAGTGTCGAGGTGGCCGGCAATATGCTGGGTGAACTGAAACACCTCGGCAAGACTCACAAATCCTCGGTCCAGCAGGCCGGCTTTGTCGTACTGAAGTCCCCGGATATCCCTTCGGTGCTGGTCGAGACCGCGTTCATCTCCAATCCCTCGGAAGAGCGCAAGTTGCGTGACCGGCGTCACCAGGAGGCACTGGCGCGTGCCATGCTGCGGGGGATCAAGGGCTATTTCGCCAGCCACGCACCTCCCGGCACCCATCTGGCGGCGCGCGAACACGTTATCGAGGTGGGTGACACCCTGGGGCATCTCGCACAGCGTTATGATGTCAGCCTCAACCGTCTGAAGGGCTATAACGGACTGAAAACCGACCGCCTGCGTGTCGGTGACACGCTGCGGATACCACCTGCCGGCGGCTGATCCGGCACCTCGCCTGAACTAAATCGCCGTCTCCCGGTCAATCCGGGCGTGTCGTCGTATTGACGCAATGTTCCAATACCTGCACGTGAAGGGATAGTTGCTATGAAAGCGCTGTTCTCGATTGTCCTGGGCCTGTCACTGGCCGCTTGTCAGTCCATGGCGACCGATGACCGCAGCTCGGTCTGGTTCAGGATACCACCCGGCTCGGAGCTGGTGCTGAATCGGGCGCTGACTATCCCGGCACAACGGGCGCATATCATGCTGCAGCACGGGACGGCTGCCCGCGCGGCCAGCGAATTCGAGGTCGCTTGCCGTTTCGAGGTCAGGGATCTCGGTCCCCGCACCATCCAGCCCGACACCTTCCTGATCACCGGCTACGGCAGCCAGCGGGAATGGGAGAACTACCCCCACACCAGGCGTTACTACAAGACGTTCCGGCTTAATTCAAAGCACCAGTCGGGGATCATGCCGATGGTCTGCGAGTACTATGACTGGCCCCTGTTTGGCCGCCCGGTCACCCAGGCCCAGATCGAGGAGGCGCTGGGCGATTACTTCAGTTTCAGGTTTCCGGAGTAACGCCCTGCCGGGTCAGCCGGCGGAGATTGGGTTATCATGGACAGCCCATGCGTATCCAGGTGCTTCCCTCAGAACTGATCAACCAGATCGCCGCCGGTGAAGTTATCGAGCGGCCGGCCTCGGTGGTCAAGGAGCTGCTGGAAAACAGCCTGGATGCCGGGGCCGGCACCATCGAGCTTGACATCGAGGCGGGTGGCAAGCGACGCATCCGGGTGCGTGATAACGGCAGCGGGATTGCGCGTGAGGATATCCCGCTGGCCCTGTCACGCCACGCCACCAGCAAGATCGCATCGCTGGAGGACCTGGAGCGCATCGGCAGCCTGGGTTTCCGCGGCGAGGCACTGCCCAGTATCGCATCGGTATCGCGCTTCAACCTGAGTTCACGTTTGCGCGGATCGGATGCCGGATGGTCCGTGCAAAGCAACGGGACTGAACATGAACCACAGGCTGCACCAGTGGCGCACACCGACGGCACTTCCGTTGATGTTCGCGACCTGTTCTACAACACCCCCGCGCGGCGCAAGTTCATGCGCACGGAAAACACCGAGTTCAAACACATCGAGCAGGTGGTGCGGCGCATCGCCCTGGGCTGTTTTCCGGTGGAGGTCCGGCTGCAGCATAACCAGCGCCCGGTTCTGCACCTGCCGTCTGCCGAAACCCGCGAACAGCAGGAACGGCGCATCGCCAGGGTGTGTGGGCAGTCATTCATGGAGGCGGCCGTCCATGTCGAGCACACGGGGGCTGGTTTGTCGCTGCATGGCTGGATTGCGCAGCCCACCTTTTCGCGCAGCCAGCCCGACCTGCAGTTCTTTTATGTCAACCGGCGCATGGTGCGCGACAAGCTGGTAACGCACGCCATCCGGCAGGCCTACCAGGATGTCCTGTTCCACGGGCGGCACCCGGCCTATGTGCTGTTCCTGGACATGGACCCCGCCGGCGTCGATGTCAATGCACACCCCACCAAGTACGAGGTGCGCTTCAGGGACAGCCGCCTGGTGCACGATTTTCTGTTCAGGACCCTGCATGATGCATTGGCCCAGATCCGTCCCGACGGGGCACAGCCCGCGCCGCGACCGGCACAGCCGCTGCACGGGCTGGATATCGGCATGGGAGCGGGGCAGCCCCCCCGGCAAGCGGGCATGCCCCTGGGGATCGGTGAGCAGCTTGCCGGGTATGCGGCACTGCACCCATCGCCAACACCCGTCACCACACCAGCCCCCGCTGCCGGGGTGCCGGCGGGGGACCACCCGTTGGGCTATGCGCTGGCCCAGCTGCACGGTGTCTACATCCTGGCGCAGAATGTAACGGGACTGGTGCTCGTCGACATGCATGCAGCACACGAACGCATCACCTACGAGGGCCTGAAGGCATCCCATGCGGGTGAGGGGATTCGCAGCCAGCCGCTGCTGGTGCCGGTCAACCTGAGTGTCAGCCAGCGTGAGGCGGAGGTCGGTGAATCCAGTCATGACTGGTTCAGTGAGCTGGGATTCGAGATCGATCGCATGGGACCTGAACAACTGGTCGTGCGCCAGGTGCCAGCCTTGCTTCACGACACGGACATCCAGGCCCTGGTGCGGGATGTCCTCTCCGACCTGCTTGAACATGGCAGCAGCCAGCGCATCGAAACATCGGTTAACGAGATGCTTTCCACCATGGCCTGTCACGGCTCGATACGCGCCAACCGCCGACTGACGCACGATGAAATGAATGCCCTGCTCAGGGAAATGGAGATTACGGAGCGTAGCGGGCAGTGCAACCATGGCAGACCGACCTGGGTGCAGATCGGTCTGGATGAGCTGGACAAGCTGTTCCTGCGCGGACGCTAGCCTGCAGTATGAATGATACCTCCCGTCCGGGCGCTTTACCGCCCGCGGTATTCCTCATGGGTCCCACGGCCTCTGGCAAGACCGCGGTGGCCGTCGAGCTGGTCAACGAGTTCCCCTTCGAGATAATCAGCGTCGATTCTGCGCTGGTCTACCGGGGCATGGACATCGGTACCGCCAAGCCGGATACCGGAATCCTGGAGGCCGCACCGCACCGCCTGATCGATATCCGCGACCCCTCGGAACCCTATTCTGCGGCGGACTTCCGTGCGGATGCCCTGGCTGCAATGGCGGATATCACCGCATGCGGGCGGATCCCGCTGCTGGTAGGCGGCACCCTGCTTTACTTCCGCGCGCTTGAAAAAGGACTCTCGGAGATGCCGCCGGCCGATCCGGAGGTACGTGCCATGCTGGAAGAGCAGGCGCAGCAGCTTGGCTGGGCTGCCATGCACACGCGCCTGCAACAGGTCGATCCCGTGTCGGCGGCTCGCATTCATGCAAATGACCCGCAACGCATACAACGTGCACTGGAGATCAATTATCTCACCGGCCGCCCGCTGAGCAGTTTCCATGCGCGCGGGCGGGCAACGGCACTGCCCTACCGCCTGGCCAAGCTTATCCTGGCCCCGACGGATCGAGCACTGATGCAGCGCCGCATCGAGCAGCGCTTCAAAGCCATGCTCGCGGCGGGATTCACTGATGAAGTCCGGCGGTTGTTCCTGCGTGCTGACCTTGGCCCCGAACTTCCGGCCATGCGCGCGGTCGGTTACCGGCAGGCGTGGGCCTGGCTGGAGGGCCGGATCAGCTATGAAGAAATGCTGAATCAGGCTATAGTAGCCACGCGCCAGTATGCCAAGCGCCAGTTGACCTGGCTGCGCAGCGAGGAGGATGCTTGCTGGTTTGATGCCGCGGCCCCGGATGTGCCCCGGGATGTGGTGCGCCACCTCCAGGGGTGGCTCGGGCAAATGGCAACAAGCATGTGATTGTGCTAAAAAATTTTGGTATTATCCCAAAAGGATGCGACAGAATATGATCGCAGAAGAATTCGATGGGAGACAGCGCTTTGGTGTATGGGACAAGAAAAAGGAGAAATGACATGAACAGAGGACAATCTTTGCAAGACCCGTTTTTGAACGCACTTCGCAAGGAGCGTGTCCCGGTGTCAATTTATCTGGTCAATGGCATCAAGCTGCAGGGCCAGATCGAATCGTTTGACCAGTTTGTGGTGCTTCTCAAGAATGCCGTCAGCCAGATGGTCTACAAACATGCGATTTCCACGGTCGTACCTGCCCGTAATGTCAGGTTCATGGGGACAGACTCCGGTGCCGATAACAACGGTGGCAATGAGCCGGGTAATGCCTGACGTCCTAAATACCATACTGCCCGGGTGGCTATTTGTTCGAACGCCCTGAAAGTGGTGAGCGGGCCGTACTGGTCCATGTGAACTTTCCCGCCGGTAATGACCGGGAGGACCTCCAGGAATTCACCGAACTTGTTCACTCTGCGGGTGCGACCGCGGTTGCAACCGTCACGGGGACGCGTGCTGCGCCTGATCCGCGCCTGTATGTCGGGCATGGCAAGGCGGAAGAAATCCACGGCATCGTCCGGCAGGAGCAGGCTGACATCGTTATCTTCAATCACGCCCTCAGCCCCAGCCAGGAACGCAACCTGGAGCGGCTGCTGTCATGCCGGGTGCTGGCGCGGACGGGGCTGATACTGGATATCTTCGCCCAGCGTGCGCGTTCTTTCGAGGGCAAGCTGCAGGTGGAACTGGCACAACTGCGGCACCTGTCAACCCGACTGGTGCGTGGCTGGACCCACCTGGAGCGTCAGAAGGGCGGTATCGGTTTGCGTGGGCCGGGCGAAACCCAGCTGGAATCCGATCGCCGCATGATCAATGCGCGCATCAAGATGATCAACAAACGTCTCGAGAAGGTCGAGCGTCAGCGTGACCAGGGGCGCCGGGCGCGCAGCCGGGCCGATGTGCACACGGTCTCACTGGTCGGTTACACCAATGCCGGCAAGTCGACACTGTTTAATGCGATTACAGGTGCCCATGCCTATGCAGCGGACCAGATGTTCGCGACGCTGGATCCTACCCTGCGGCGTATCGAGCTTCCTGTTGTGGGGCCGTTGGTGCTGGCCGACACGGTCGGTTTCATACGCCACCTGCCGCATGACCTGGTCGCGGCCTTCCGCGCCACGCTGGAGGAGACCCGCAAGGCCGATCTGCTGTTGCATGTTGTTGATGTGCAGGACGCAGATCGGGGGGCGCGTATCGCCCAGGTCAACGAGGTATTGCGTGAAATTGGTGCTGACAAGGTGCCGCAGCTGTGCGTCTACAACAAGATCGACCTCAATGGTATGGAGCCGCGGGTGGAACGTGATGCCGAGGGCAGGATAACCAGGATCTGGCTGTCGGCCATGAGCGGAGAAGGCCTGGACCTGCTGACCGCTGCATTGACTGAATATTTTCAGGGCACCCAGGTGCATGGATGGTTGCATCTCTCGTCACGGGCAGGCGCTATTCGCTCCACACTGTTCGAGACGGGCTGTGTCCTGTCGGAACACGTGGACGAACAGGGTGACTGGTGGCTGGAGGTCAGGATGGCGCGGCGTGATGTCGACAGGTTGACCGGCGATCCGGAGCAGGGCGTCTGCTTTCATTCAACCAATTCCGATGATCTCCTTGCGGGGACTGCCTAGGCTTCTTTAGAATTAGCCTTTCGTATCGAAAAAAGCTGCCCCGACACGGGGTGCGCATAATCTGAACTGGAGTTTTGTGATGGCATGGAATGAACCGGGTGGTGATAACCGCGATCCCTGGGGTGGACGTGGCGGTAACGCAGGTCCACCTGACCTGGATGAAGTGGTCCGCAAGATGCGCGACAGGATGAATCGCCTGTTCGGCGGTCGCGGCGATGGCGGTGGTGGCAGGGGTGCGATACCGTCAATCAGCCTCGGTCTGATTGCAGTCCTGCTGCTGGTAGTCTGGGCCCTGTCTGGTATCTACCTGATTCAGCCGGCCGAGCGCGGTGTGGTGCTGCGTCTGGGTGAGTTCAAGACCATCACCGGTCCGGGCCCTCACTGGTATATGCGCTTCATCGAGAGCGTGGAAAAGGTCGATGTGGACCGCGTACGCACTGTCAGTCACCGTGCGAAGATCCTGACCCGGGATGAAAACATCATCCAGGTGGAACTGGCCGTGCAATACCAGGTACAAGATGCGAAGGATTATCTGTTCCAGGTGCGCGATCCCGACTACACCCTGCAGGAGGCCACGGAGAGTGCCTTGCGCGAGGTCATCGGTGGCATCCCCATGGATGAATTTCTCAGCGGCGGCCGCGGTGAAATCGTCAGACAGACCAAGGACCTGATCCAGACCATCCTGGAGCGTTACCAGACCGGCCTGATCCTGACCAGTGTGAACCTGCAGGACCCGCAACCGCCGGAAGAGGTACAGGGCGCATTCCAGGACGCCATCAAGGCCCAGGAGGACGAGGTCAAGTTCAAGAACCAGGCACAGGCCTATGCGCGCGATATCGTGCCACGCGCCCGTGGTGACGCCACCCGCATGCGCGAGGAGGCGGCCGCCTACAAGGACAAGGTCATTGCGCAGGCCGAGGGTGAGACCAGCCGTTTCCTGCAGACCCTCAAGGAATACGAGAAGGCTCCCGCGGTCACACGCAAGCGGCTTTACCTGGAGACCATGGAGGAGGTTCTCACCAACACCAGCAAAGTGGTGATGCAGGCGCAGGACGGCAACAGTCTGATGTACCTGCCGCTGGACAAGCTGATGGAGAGATCATCCGGCAACCAGCTGCCAATCCCCGGGGGGACACAGGTCAGGGCCACTCCTGAAGGGACGGCACAGGATAGCCCGCGCCGGCGCAGTCCGTTGAGAGAGGGAGGGGTACGCTAATGGCTTCCGGTAAAATTTTTATGGTGTTGATGGTGTTCGGCCTGCTGGTGGTCGTCACCTCGTTTTTCATCGTCGACGAGCGCCAACTTGCCATCAAGTTCCAGCTCGGCGAGATCGTGGATTCGGAATACGAGCCCGGCCTGCATTTCATGAAACCGCTGTTCATCAATAATGTCCGCAAGTTCGACAAGCGCATCCTGACCCTGGATACCCGTCCGGAACGCTTCCTGACCGGCGAGAAAAAGAATGTCACAGTGGACTTCTTCATCAAATGGCGAATCAAGGATCCGGCGATCTTCTACACTTCGTTTGGCGGGGATGAGCGCCAGGCGTCACTGCGTCTGTTGCAGATCATCAACAACGGTCTGCAACTCGAGTTCGATCACCGCACCATCAAGGAGGTCGTGGCAACCGAGCGTGCCGAGATGATGGACAACCTGACGACCAAGGGCAATGAAGAGGTCCAGAAATTCGGCATCGAGATCATCGATGTACGCATCAAGCAGATTGAGCTGCCGGAGGACGTGCGGAATTCGGTGTTCCAGCGCATGCGCGCGGAACGCGAGCGGGTGGCGCGTGAACACCGCGCCCAGGGTGAAGAGACCGCCAAGGGCATACGTGCGGTAGCGGAAAGGGAGCGCACCGTGCTGCTGGCCGAGGCCCAGCGTGATGCCGAGATTATCCGCGGTGAGGGTGATGCCCGGGCAACCGAGACCTACGCCAATGCCTACAGCCAGAACGAGGGATTCTACGAGTTCTACCGCAGCATGAATGCCTACCGCGGCGCGCTGGGCAGCAAGCAGGACATCCTGGTGCTGCAACCGGATTCGGAGTTCTTCAAGTTTTTCAACACCAACAAGGGCGCAGACCGCTAACCCGGATGTTGGCGCACGACTGCATGGATGGACTCGGTAGAGCGAAGCAGGATGCCAGAGCCGAGAGCACCAAAAGTAGGCACTTCAGGCGATGCAGGAGCAATGACCGAGGACAGGTGCCGCTGGACGCCGGTCTGGAGCGAGAGGAATAGCCGTAGCTATTCCTTGAGTGATGAGGTCACTCCCGGCATCCTGCCTCTTGCGACACTTGTACATCCATGTACATCGCAAGTCCAGTGGTGACTGGACCAGCCTGGGCCGGGATAGGACTCTGGCCCGTCATGAACTGTCCCTTTGGTGTTTGCCGGAAAATTGCTCGTACAAATTGACACGGCAACAGCTTGCGATTGGGACCGAGTCCGGCTGGTGCAATATTCGGGCTGGCTCACAGCCGAGTTGAATGCCGGATGCATACTCCCGGGCTTGTGCCCGGATTTTTTTGCAGGTGAATGATGCTGATGTGGGAAGACTTGCTTGCGGCCCTGGCACTGGTGCTGGTGATCGAGGGGATCGTCCCGTTTATCAGTCCGGCATCGATGCGCAGGATGCTGGAAACAATTTCGCAGATTGACGACAGGACCCTGAGAATGACCGGGCTGGTCAGCATGGTCTGCGGTGTCGTTATGCTGTACCTGGTACGCTAATCAAGTCGCGGTTATCGGAACATGAGCAATAAAGACCAATGGCTGTTGCCGGAAGGCATCGAAGAAGTCCTGCCTCCGGAGGCCTGGCGGCTGGAGCGTGCCCGCCGCGAAATCCTGGACCTGTTTTCCGGCTGGGGGTATGAACTGATCATGCCGCCATTCATTGAATATCTCGAGTCACTGCTCACCGGTACCGGTAACGATCTGGATCTGCAGACATTCAAACTGACGGACCAGTTGACCGGGCGTATGATGGGGGTGCGTGCCGATATGACCCCGCAGGCTGCGCGCATCGATGCGCACCCGCTGAAACGCGATGCGCCATCACGTCTGTGTTACATGGGTACAGTGCTGCGCACGCGTCCGGACGGTTTTGGCGGGACCCGCAGTCCATTGCAGGTGGGTGCCGAGCTGTTCGGGCATGCCGGCATTGAAAGCGATGTCGAAATACTCAAGCTGGTCCTCGAGTCACTCTCCGTCATGGGTATAACCGAGGTGCATATGGATCTCGGGCATGTCGGGATTTTTCGCGCCCTCGCAGCGGAATCGGGCCTTGACGGCCAGCAGGAAACCGCCCTGTTTGATGCCCTGCAGCGCAAGGCCAGCACCGAAATTACCGAGATACTTGCTGCCAGTCGAGCCACTGAAGACCAGGGGCGGCGGCTTGCCTGCCTGGCGGAGCTGAACGGCGGGCACGAGATCCTGGCCGGCGCACGTGAGTCACTGGCGGGTGCCGGTAGCGAGGTGATGGCGGCACTCGATAACCTGTGTGCTATCTCGGATGCCATGCAGGACAGCCGCTCAGACACGTCCCTGTTCTTCGACCTGGCGGAGTTGCGCGGCTACAACTTTCACACCGGGATAGTGTTCGCGGTCTTTGTTCCCGGGCACGGCCAGGAAATCGCCCGCGGCGGACGTTACAACGATATCGGCAAGGTCTTCGGCGGGGCGCGGCCGGCCACGGGATTCAGCATGGACCTCAAGACGCTGGTCGATCTTGGTACCCGCGAGTATGACCTTCCGGGTGGTGCCATTTTTTCACCGCCTGACAGTGATCCCGGGCTGATTGATACTGCCAGGGCATTGCGAGCGGCAGGTGAACGAGTGATCTTCGACCTGCCCGGGCAGCAGGGCGACGCGGCTGCCATGGGTTGTGACCGGATCATTGTCCGGGAACGAAACACCTGGGTTGTTAAACCGGTTTCATAACACGGGCAAGATCTCATTAGCTGACACGTGCAGGACGGCCGCAGCGTGCGTCAATCGGCCTGAGTAACTGATTGCTGATAACTACAGAGAGAATTTTCATGGGCAAGAATGTTGTCGTCATCGGCACCCAGTGGGGTGACGAGGGCAAGGGGAAGGTTGTCGATCTGCTGACCGACAGGGCCTCCGCCGTAGTGCGCTTCCAGGGCGGTCACAACGCCGGCCACACGCTGGTCATTGATGGTGATCAAACCATACTGCACCTGATCCCGTCCGGGATCCTGCACCAGGACGTTCTATGCCTGATCGGGAACGGGGTCGTGCTGTCACCCAGCGCGCTCCTGGAGGAGCTCGGCATGCTGGACAAGAGCGGCATTCCGGCGCATGAACGGCTTCGGATCAGCGAGTCCTGCCCCTTGATCCTTCCCTACCATATAGCACTGGACCAGGCGCGTGAGGCGGCGCGCGGCAAGAAGGCGATTGGCACCACCGGCCGCGGCATTGGCCCGGCCTATGAGGACAAGGTCTCACGCCGCGGTCTGCGGCTGGGCGAACTCCTCGACCCGGAGCATTTCAAGGAGCGCCTGCGCGAGGTCATGGAATATCACAACCATGCCCTGCAGCATTATTTCAAGGCCGACCCGGTGGACTACGAGCAGGTGCTCGACGCGACCCTGGCACAGGGCGAGCAGATCGCGCCCCTGGTGGACGATGTTCCCGGCCTGTTGCACCGCATGCGGGCCGAGGGCATGAACATCATGTTCGAGGGCGCCCAGGGTGCCTTGCTGGATATCGATCACGGTACCTACCCCTACGTGACCTCCTCGACAACGACTGCCGGTGGCGCTGCCAGTGGCAGCGGCGTGGGGCCACGCGACCTCGACTATGTATTGGGTATCGTCAAGGCCTATACCACGCGCGTCGGCGCCGGCCCGTTTCCGACCGAGTTATTCGATGCTGACGGCAGATACCTGGGGGAGAGGGGTCACGAATTCGGTGCAACCACCGGACGCCAACGCCGCTGCGGCTGGCTGGATACCGTTGCACTGCGTCGCTCGCTTGCCATCAACAGCGTGACCGGCATGTGCATTACCAAGCTCGACGTTCTGGATGGCATGGACACCATCAAGATCTGTGTCGCCTACCGACTGGATGGCAAGACCGTTGATGCGCCGCCCGTGGGTGCCGACAGGATCGAACAGTGCGAGCCTGTGTACATCGAAATGCCGGGCTGGTCGGAGTCCACTATGGGCGCGAAGCGTTTCGATGAATTACCTGCCACCGCACAGGACTACCTGCGCAAGCTCGAGGAGCTCTGTGCCACCCCGGTCGATATCATCTCCACGGGACCGGACCGTGCGGATACCGTCATACTCAGGCATCCATTTGATGAGTGACTGAGCGCTTGCCGGGGTAGTTCGGTGCGGGTTTGGGCAACGCTCGCGCCAGTTGCCCGGGACGGGTACTGCGGGGAACGCAGGTTCAGCTGCTGGCCTGGGTTCTTACTCGCCGCATTCGCCGGAGGTCTTCGGGTATTTGTCCTTGACCTCCTGGATCATCCTGTCCTGCTCCATCTGCTCGGTCTTGTCGCCATGCCGGGCCTTGAAGGCCGCATCCAGCTGGTCACCGATGTTGGGATATTCGGCCTGGCGGCGGATGGCGTAATTCTCCAGCAGACCGTGTTCGGAAATCCTGGCGAGCGCCGTCCTGAGTTGCTGGTCGGTTGGCTGGCTGGTGGTTGAGTTCCATTCCGCAATATACGGCGGCTTGCCGGGGTCATCGTGTTTGATCACGAAGTCGACACCCGCGTGCATGCTGGGGTGCAGGTAATGTACGGCATGGCACAGCGAGCGGGCACTGACATCGGAGCCGATCAGGGTCTGCTGCGAGACGACCTGGCGGATCTGGTGCTCCGAGCGCTGGGTATTCTGCCAGATCACGTAGAGCCAGCCGCATGCCAGGATGAACAGGACTATGAGTGTCGCGAGGATCCAGTCTTCGATGATCATGGTGGTGAACACCCTTCATGGTTAAGTTGATATAGTGCCGATCTTATACCAGACAGGTCACATTCGTCGAGAATAAAATTAGCATAATCAGTCGCATAACTACAGCGGACGGGCTAGTCACGGACACCGGCCGTGGTTGCCGGGAACGTGGCGACTGACGGTCAGTTGCAGCCGTGCGGTCCAGGTTGGTCCTGCGCTGCTGCCTGTTTCCGATACTAGTTGTTGAGCGCGCCCTGATCGATCCATTTCTGGATGGTGGTGATGTTGCCCTGCTTGAGTGCATGCCCCCGTCCCACGGCCACGGAATCCGGACCCGTCGGCGGCATGTCGATCTTGGGGCTGACCTTGCCACTGATAATCCGGTACAGGGTGCTGGACTCGCTGTTCCCGGCGACGACCACCGGACCGAATTTGGTTCCACTCATTATGTTGGCGTAACTCGTCATGATAAGACCGCTCTTTTCGGAACCCTCGCCTTTGCCGTCATGGCACTTTATGCAGTACTCATTCAACAACGGTTGAACATCGGCCGAATAACTGATCTGTTTGCTGCAGCCCGTGCCGATGAAAGGTGCGGCGATGGCAAGTCCGATAATCAATACACTGGATCGCATTTCATTCTCCCTGATAACTGTTTCTCTGCGTGTTTAAGTTACACCAACTCGATTTGGATAACCATATATACGAGTGGCTGTTTATGTTCAAATGTGCACTGCCCAGGCACCGGTTTCCTGCTACTCCTCTGGCAGCTTGTAGAACCACAGCTGGTACATTGAGATGAACCACTGGATGGTGAATGCCACCGCCACGGAGACCCCGCTGATATAGACCACCCACGAGAAGGGCTGGAAGAGCTTGGTCAGATACCAGGAGAAGATATCCACCAGGATGACGATGAAGGGTGTGGTGATCACGAGGCACTTCAGTCATTTGGGATTCACCCGCGCATGCAGGAAGATCGAACCCATAATAAAGAAGATGAAGGTTATCCCGAACAGGTGGATATGCGAGACGCGTACCATGGTGTAGACGTCTTGCCCGGTGTCGATCTGTACCATCTTCATGACGTTTTCATAGGAGTCCAGGTTCGGGATATGGGGATTGCTCTTGTGCATATCCGTATCCCCGCCATGGGGCCCTTGAGGGCGGCCTCCAGCCGGGTATCAGCCTGGGATCCGCTGTAGGCCAGCTGGATGTCGGTGTGTGACAGGCCCGGTTTTCTGTCCCTGCCGGCATGCACATGAAAGGTCTGGATCATGGCGAACAGGTAGCCGGTTCCCAGCACCAGCAGGGTCATGGTGAAAAGTGCCCGGCAGCCGGTTGGTTGGCGCTGGAAGTGCTCGAAGCCTGCTGTCTTCATGAGTCGTACCCGCGGTCTGGTGAGCGCCGGCTATAATACCAGAATGCGGTTGCCCATAAGTCTCTGGCTTTGAGAGCACCGGACCCGTGCTGCGGCACACACCCGGGTGGTGACGGCTGTCAGCGTGCGGAATTTGTTAAACGGAGGTCTTTTGACCCACATCAATTTATCCGGAATTCCAATTTGCTAGTTTTTTGGTTAATACCTATGCTTATATATAAACCTGTTAAAAGAGGAAGGAGGGCATGCGATGATTGTGGAAACAACCGATCCGATCACCGGCAATGAAGTGACAGATCTCGAGAATGCACCTTATATCCTGGATGGTGATCTCAAGATCTACTTTGAATCTGAAGCGAGCAAGGCGGAGTTTCAGGATATCCCGGTGGAACACCCCGGTGATGATTTCGAGCACAACCTGGACAACCCGCAGGCAATGGGGCCAGGTGATGGCAAGCATGACGACGTGCATAAGGAATAGCGTTAACTCCTTCGTGATCGCTCATTGAGGTATACCCAGATGGCCGGCGCGGGTTTCCGCGCCGGCCATATTGTTTCCGGGTATGCGCCACCGGGTAGCGTGATCGCTGCCGCAAGCCTTACAGTGTAGTGACCGGCATCCCCATCAACGGCCAGACGATTCCGACGGCCAATGCCACAATGGCCATCAGCAGAACGCTGGCAGGGATGCCCGCCTTGAAGAACTGCGCCGCGGTGAACTGCTTGGAGTCGTAGGCAATGGCGTTGGGGGCGGCGCCGACCAGCAACAGGTAGGGGCAGGCCGCCACGACCAGGGCCGCGAACAGTACGACTTCCTGAGCCACCCCCAGATAGGGCGCGATCACCAGCGCGACCGGCAGCGAGATCGCGATCGCGGCAACATTCATGATGAAGTTGGTCATGAGCATGATGAAGAATGCGATACCCATCACGAACACAAACCAGCTGGAATGCTGGAACATGACCAGCCAGTTAACCGCCATCCATTTTGCCGCACCGGTTTCCCACAGGCAGAAGCCGATGCTCATGGCCCCGGCAAACAGCAGGATGATATTCCAGGGGATCTGCTCGAGGTCCTGCAGCGAGAGGATGCGGACCATGAAAAACAGGATGGTCGAGACCAGTACCACGGAGGTTTTGTCAATGTCCGCCATGGCGGGGATGAATGACTTGAGCGACAGGGTGGCAATGACGCCGAGCACGACGATCGCCACGAAGATTTCCCGGCCGGTAAGGGGCCCGGTTTCCTTGTAGAGGCGTCTGGCCTTTTCCCTCAGCCCCGGGATCGTTGCCTTTTCGGGTTTGAACAACAACATGATCAGCCCCCAGGTCAGAAAGACCAGCAACCAGCCTATCGGGAACATGAAGTAGGTCAGTTCAAAAAACGATACGTTCTGGCCAACGATGTCATTATAGAAACCGATAGCCACGGCACCACGTGCGGCACCCAGCAGGGTGATCATGCTGCCGGCCCCGGCCACGAAGGCCATGCCGATGAACAGGCCCTTGCCGAAGCGCGAGGGCGTGTCGTCCCCGCCATAGAGGGAATAAATCGCCATCAGGATCGGAAACATGGTGGCGGCGACCGCGGTGTGCGCCATGATGTGGGTCAGCGCGGCGGTGACGACAAAGCAGCCGAGGTAGATCATGCTGGTGCGCTCGCCAACCACGGTCAGCATCTTGTACGCCAGTCGCTTGGTCAGCCCCACCTTGGTGAACACCATGCCGATGATCAGCGAGCCGAAGATGAACATCACCGAGGGGTCCATGAAATCCTTGAAGGCCACCTCTGCGGGGCGGATAAAGAACAGTGCCTGCACCACGCCGATGACCAGGCTGGTTACCCCGATCGGGATCACTTCGAAGACCCACCAGATACCGGCCAGCAGGAACAGGGCAATCGCGGCCTTGCCCTCGCGGCTAAGCTGGAAATGCTCGCCTGCCGGATCGATGGCATCGGGCAGCGGGTTCATCAGGTATACGGTCAGAAAGGCGCCCAGACCGAACAGAATGAAGATGATCCGCTTTAAATCGAACTCCAGCGCGGGTTTGCGAAAGTGCAGGGGGGCTATCATGCGAACCTACCTCTCGTCCCCGGTCCTGGAGGCCTCGCGTAAATTCTTCTGGGTACAGATGGTGTCGGCGATCCGCTCGAAGATGTCGACCAGGCGCACCACACCGATAACCTTTTCATCCTCCACCACCGGGAGAATCAGGGCGTCCTCGACCAGCAGCAGGTAGGCACACTTGGCAAAGGGATCATCGAGGCTGATCGTGTTCATGATCAGTGTCATGACACCGGATACAGGTTTCTTGGCCTCCTCCATGATCTTCAGGGTGAAGCCTTCCTGCCAAATCAGTGACAACGCGGTGAAGTCGTCGCTGATCCCCTGGAAGGGTTGGTGTCCCTTGTAGTCGGGTGCCTTTTTGCTGAGAAAGTTCGGTCCGACAGCGCGGGTCAGGTCACGCAGTGAGAGATAACCCTGCAGGTGCTGGTTTTCGTCGGTTACCAGAATGGTGCGGTACTTGTGGCCCTCGGACAGGTTGCTGTGCATCATACTGATGGCGTCGCAGATTGTGGCCGAAGCGGGTACGTGAGGGTAGTCTGCGATGGGCACATAGCAGTCCCGGACATGCAGATCATCAAGCATCAGGCGTGGACCTCCCCGAAAAAAACCGGCTTTGCGGAAAACCGGATGACAATAAATTGACTGAATTCATAGGCAGTGTGAAGGCAGCGCGTGGCGTTTCATTGACCTGGACACAGATGGCGAGCTTACTATGGATGCTTGATAATTCGTATATTTTGTTCAGCCAGGGCCGTGGGTCGCGTTACCTTGGGGTATTCTCGCAGCCCAGAAATGAGGGAATGTCAGCATACCGGCCATTCGGGGCCGGACCAGCCACCGAGGCGCCCTTATATTTCGCCTCACTGTTCTTCGGGAATCCAGGAAATGACGATGTACTTGTCCTGGGTCAAAGAAATTTAGTAAATAATAACGTTATAATATACTAACGTCTGAGATTGGCTATTCTGGCCACCTCAAGGCGGTTTATTTAGGAGGATTCGCCATGTTGAAAATAGTGATTGGATTTATAGCCGGCATCGCCTTGCTTGGAATTGTAGGGTTCAATACGGCCGGAAGCTTCATGATGGTTGAGCATGAAAGCCCGTACGGCATCGAGGAGACGGCGGCCCGGATTCAGGCCAATATCCAGAAGATGTCGCATCACGGCTGGACGCTCTCCGGATTACGGGATCCGTCCAAGGCCGTGGCCAACTCGGGCAGGAATGTCCCCCCCGTGCTGCTGGTGGAGGCCTGCAGTACCGACTACTCGGGTGTGCTGCTCGCCGATGACCAGGCGCGCATCCTTTCCATCATGATGCCGTGCACCATCACGGTCTTCAAGAAGGATGATGGCAAGACCTACATTGGCACCATGAATGCCGGTCTGATGGGCCAGCTGTTCGGTAAAAAGGTGGCCAGTGTCATGAGTCAGGTCGCCAAGGACCAGGCCGAATTCCTGAAGTTCGATCCGAACGAGCCGGCGCCGCCGTTGATCAAGGTGAAACCGGGTGGTGGTGGCGGTGCCGGTGGCTCGGATGTCAGCGGGTGCTGAGTCATCAATTAATCTGATGCATCAACGCAGCGGCCGGTCCACGGCCGCTGCGATGGGCAGGTTCTGCTTTTTCATAACGGATTTATAATGAGCTCACCACTCCTGCGGAGAGAAGCCATGTTTACAAGAGATCTACTGATTGCCCCGGTGTTGGGAATGGCGGTCGCGTTGGCCCTGGCTGTATCCATGCCGGCCGGTGCTACGGCGACACCTGCTGCCGAGGCGGTGCAGGGCGCGGTTGCGGAAATAGAAAAGACCGTTGAAGGCGTTGCCGACAAGGCCGCCGGTGAAGTGGCAGGCGCAGCTGAGAAGGCGACGGCCGAAGCCGGGCAGGGTGCGGCGACACCGGCACCGGTCACGGCAGCGGTGGAAGCCAAATCCTCGTCAACCGCAGATCATTCCAAGTTCGAGGAACTCGATATCGACTTCGGCTCGGGGCCGGAAGTGACCAAGGCCTGCCTGGAATGTCACACCGAGGCCGCCAAGCAGATACACAAGACCAAGCACTGGAGCTGGGAATACATCAATCCGGACACCGGTCAGAAGCTGGGCAAGAAACACGTCATCAACAATTTCTGTACCTCGGTCAAATCGAACAACACCTTCTGCTCGGCCTGTCATATCGGTTACGGGTGGGCGGATGACAGTTTCGATTTTAGCGCCGAGACCAATGTCGACTGCATTGTCTGCCACGACCCCACCGGGACCTACAAGAAGCTTCCGGGTCTGTCGGGCCACCCCAACTATAAAACCATGGAGTGGCCGCCGCATTCGGGCAAGTTCCGGCCACCGACCGATCTGAAGAAGATCGCCCAGAATGTCGGGCCGACCAGTCGCAAGACCTGCGGTACTTGCCATTTCTATGGCGGTGGCGGTGATGCGGTCAAGCACGGCGACCTCGACAGTTCGCTGACGAATCCCGGGCGCTACCTCGATGTGCACATGGATAGCGAGGGATTGAACTTCACCTGCTCGCGCTGCCATGTGACCGATCAGCATGAGGTCTCGGGCAGCCGCTACGGGCCGACCGCTTCAGACGAGAAGGGCGTACTGGTACCGGGCAGCCTGGAACCGCGCAATCCCACCACCTGCGTGGCGTGTCACGGCAACACACCGCATCCCGACAAGCAGGCAAAGCTGAACGACCACACCGACAAGCTGGCCTGCCAGACCTGCCATATCCCGGCCTACGCGCGCAGCACGCTGCAGACCAAGATGAGCTGGGACTGGTCCACGGCCGGCAAGCTCGACGAGCAGGGTCACCGCATCCAGCTCAAGAACAGCGCGGGCAAGGTGGTCTACGACAGCAAGAAGGGCGACTTTACCTATGACCGCTACGTGGTGCCCGAGTACCAGTGGTTTAACGGCAAGGTGGAATTCACCCTCTTCGGTGACAAGGTCAGCGAGGACAGCGTGGTCAAGATCAACGAGTTCCAGGGCGACGCGGATGATCCCGATGCCCGCATCTGGCCGGTACGCGTGTTTCGTGGCAAGCAAATGTATGACAAGGGCCTGCAGACCCTGGCCGTGTTGCACACCGCAGGTAAAGATGATACCGCCTTCTGGGGCAACTACGACTGGGACAAGGCCATGGAGGTGGGTATGCGTTCCGCCGGTTCCGAGTACAGCGGGGAGCTCGGCTTCGTGTCCACCGAGATGAGCTGGCCGATTACTCACATGGTCTCGCCGAAGGAAGATGCGCTGGAGTGTGAGGACTGTCATACCGACGGTGGCCGCCTGGCCGGAATCGAGGGTGTCTACCTGCCGGCGCGTGACAGGATGCCGCTGATCGACTCGATTGGCTTTGCGGTGGCCTTGCTGGCACTGATTGGCGTCCTGATACACGGTGGTATCCGTGTCATCCTTGCCAAGAGAGAGGGTTAAGACAATGGAAAAAATCTACATCTTTAAACGTTTCGAACGCTTTTGGCACTGGACCCAGGCCCTGCTCATCATCGTGATGATGATCACGGGTTTCGAGATCCACGGCACCTACCGCAACCTGGGATTTGACCGCGCCGTGGAACTGCACACCCTCTCCGCCTGGGCGCTGATCACCCTGTGGGTGTTTGCCATCTTCTGGCATTTCACCACCGGTGAATGGAAGCAGTACATTCCCACCATGGAGAAGGTGCAGGCGATGATGCGCTTCTACCTCACGGGCATCTTCACCCACGCACCGCATCCATTCCGCCAGACCACGTTGCACAAGCACAATCCCCTGCAGCGCCTGGCCTACCTGTTCGTGAAACTGATGATCAACCCGTTGATCTGGATCACCGGGCTGCTGTACCTGTTCTACACATCATGGGAGAGCTGGGGCCTGGGCTGGTTGGACCTGGAGTGGGTGGCGACCGCACATGTCATCGGTGCCTTCATGATGCTGATCTTCTTCATCGCCCACATCTACCTTGCGACCACCGGTCACAAGCCGATGTCGCACATCAAGGCGATGATCACCGGCTGGGAGGAGATCGATTAGCGCGGGTTGTAACGGCTAATAAGAGCAATGTCTGATACAAGACAAGCAAACATGGCGAAGCTTGAGAGTCCCTTGATCCGGACTCTCTTTTTTATCCTGCTGTCGGGCCTGTTTTTCCAGTTAGGCAATACCGTCACTGCCGCCGACATCAGCGATGCGGATGACATCCCGCATGTCGGTGAGCGTGTGCGTGCGACTTATCAGCAGGTCTTCCTGACGGCCGACAGGCACCGTGCATTCGCAATAGCGCCGGGCGGGGCCTGGGCCATGTCATCGGGCAAGGCCAGTGCCGAAGAGGCACGCCAGGCGGCCGTGGAGGAATGCCAGAAGCACACGGACCAGTGTTGCGTGCCCTATGCCGTGGATGACAAGCTGGTGTTCGCGCGTGAACAATGGGGCAGGCTTTGGGGCCCCTATGCAACGGCAGAACAGGCCATGGCGGCCGGGACCGGCACACAGGTGGGGGAACGGTTTCCGGATATTGCCTTCACCAGCGCCGGCGGGCAGCGCCAGTCGATTGCCGACCTGCGCGGCAAGGTCGTGATGGTGCATTTCTGGGGTTCCTGGTGCCCGCCCTGCCTGCGTGAGTTGCCCACCCTGGATAACCTGCGGCGTATCCTGACGGACACGACCGGTGATGCTGTCGCCCTGGTGCTGTTGCAGCTGCGCGAACCGATCAGCAGTGCGCGTGAGTGGGCACGGCGACAGGGCTTCGCCGGACTGCCCCTGGCGGATTCCGGCGCAAGCGGTGAAGATGATACTTTCCTGCTGACCGCTGCCGGCGAGCAGATACCGGACCGCGACCTTGCCAGGATGTTCCCGTCAAGCTATGTGCTTGACCGTAACGGTATTGTGCTGTTTTCCCATACCGGCCCGGTTCACGACTGGACCGAGTACCTGCCATTCTTCCAGGATGCCGTTGGGAAATAAAGATGGGAAATAAAGGTGTCAGGAACCTTTTCTGAAAGGGAATAAAAAAATAAAAGGTTCCTGACACCTTTATGCTAGACCCGCATGCGCAGGCGGGTCCATTCATGGATATCGATGCGGGGCAGGACCTCGTTCCTGGGAAACCTCGACAATGAGATAACACGGGGGGCATCCTTGCCGATGGTCACCTCGATCAAATCCAGATTGTTGCTTGGCTCGGGGGAGTCCTCGCTGCGCCTGATCCCCATCCTGTCAATCCGCAGTGAAGTCTTTTCCAGCTTGACGAACTCCTCCGGGTGACTGAACACCTTTTCCACCTCGTTCAGGGTTTCCATGGGGGAGGCGAGTGGCGTGTCCTTCATGGCCTCCTCGATCTGGACGAGCTTTTCCCGGGTCTTCTCCATATCGAGATTGTCCCAGTTTTCTGCCTGCTGTGACCTCAGTCGAACCTGCAGAATACGCTGCTCATCTTCCAGTTTCTGTCGTGACAGGCGCAGTAGCACCACACGCTCGAGGGCCTTGGTGGTCAGCCCTTCAAGCATGCAATTTTGCAGTCCCTGCCGTGTTTCGGCCTCCGTGGGTGCGGGTGCATAGACGTGGTGGTCGGAGAAATTGACGGCAACCTGGCGTACGTCTTTTTTCAGAGTGTCGCCCTCGAGCTCCATGCCCAGCGCTGTCTTTTCTGACTTGTGCATGCACAACAGTGCGCAGATCTCCTTGACGTCGTGATGCCGGTAATCGTCGATAAAATCCCTTAATTCGGAACTGCGACTGAAGACCGATTGCAGTTCCTCGATGTTGGCGAAGTAGGCATTGACGTAGGGATTGGTAACAAAGGTGTTACTGCTGATCTCGATGGATTCCGGAATCTGGTCGATGATTGAGCCGGTGTGCTCGAGGGTGTTGATGATGGCGTCCAGCAGCCTGCTCTTGTAGTCATTTACCAGGCGTATGCGTTCATCTGTACTCTGGATTACATGCTCCATGGTTTCCAGGGCGGCGGCTGCCTGTTCATCTGTGCCCCGGTTGTCGGCCTGGTGTCGGCGCAACACGTTGCGTAGCCTGGAAATACCGTTCTCTAGAAAGTCGTTCATTGAGCCCATACCAACCCTAATTTTACACTCCTGGTAAAAGTTTAATTCAACACGGGTGTGGCCGGATTGATATAAGTCAATATATTCCAATTAATTAGCGGCTATATTTGCAGTATAGAAGACTTGCGCTGTGCTTAACAAATGGAGGTCATGCCATGGCTATTTCAGTCACACTTGAGGCGTTTCTCAACCAGCACGATGTGCAATACGCCCTGATTCCCCACACTCACACCAGTAGCAGTATGGAGACGGCGGAACAGGCCCATGTCCCGGGAGCGCGGCTGGCCAAGGCGGTCATCCTGAAGGAGGAAGACCGCTACCTGATGGTCGTCGTGCCATCGGTTGAACATGTCGACCTGGCGGCCTTGCGCGAGCAGTTCGGGCATGGCGTGGACCTGGCAACTGAGGATGAACTGGTACAACTGTTCCCTGACTGTGCCCCGGGTGCCATCCCGCCCGCGGGCGCTGCATGGAGTATGGATACCTATCTCGATGAATGTCTGCTCGATGAGCCCGAGGTGTTTTTCGAGGCCGGCGATCACGAGGAGTTGATCCGTGTCGACGGTGGGCAGTTCGAACAGTTGCAAAAAGATGCACGGCGCGGCCACTACGGCCACACGCTGTGACAGCGGGCTAGCTGACCAGTACGACCGGGCAGCCGGGTTGGCTGCGCAGGCGTTCGATATTGTCCGGGGTGAGCAGGGCCTCGTTCCGGCCGATCACCAGGCTGCGGGCGCGGGTCGACTGTACCTGCCTGATAATTTCGCCCATGTCCGGATTCACGGCCTCCCTGTACGCTGCCGGTTGACGGCCCAGCCGTTCTTCCGCCTGCGTGTGCACTGCATCAATACCATCCGGCGTATCGGCCACCAGCAGCACCGTCAGGGCATGCGCCCCGGCGTGGGCCAGCTGCGCGGCAACATCGAGGGCGCGTTGCGCGGATTCCGAACCATCGAAAACCACGACCACTGGCCGGCTGACGTTACGGCCACGGGTCGTTAATGGACCATAGTCGGCAACCGACAGGACATGGCGGACGGCGCCGAGCAGCATCAAGTCCATTGCCTCCAGCGTTTCCCGCAGCAGGGTGGCAGGTACACCACGAACCGTCCGGAAAGAACAGTGCAAGCCGCGTCGGCTGGCAAGCGAGGTCAGTGCCTGCTCGGCGGCACGGGCCTGGATCCTCAGCTGGCGTTCGAGCTCCGGGGCCTGCACCTCCCGCTCCACATGGGTCAGACGGCAATATTCACGTGCCAGCGGCAGGCTGGCCAGTGACAGCAGTTCGATATCCTCTACGAACAGCCCATGGATCTCGGCCGGAGATTCACCTGCAAGCAGCCTCAGCGTTTCCAGGGTGGCACGGTCAGATTCGAGGTTGACCAGCATGACCGCGATCCGTGCGGGGGGGTGTTTGGCGCGGCGGGGCATGGCTAGGCCTCTGATCCGGACCCGCTCGTGCCGAAGTCGTGCCGCTTTTCGGCAAATTGAATCAGCCGGGTGCGTACCCGCTGGTTTGCCGAGTCGGCGGGAAACTCGCCCTGGGCGTCGCACTCGCCCGCTTCAATCCCGGTGAGGAGTTGCATGCACTGGTCGATGGTCTCGACCGGGTAGATGTGAAAGCGCTTTGCCGTCACCGCCTCGATCACGTCCCTGTGTAACATCAGGTGCTTGACATTGGCGGACGGGATCAACACACCCTGTGTCCCGGTCAGCTTGCGTTTTGAGCAGATGTCGAAGAAGCCCTCGATCTTCTCGTTGACGCCGCCGATCGCCTGGATCTGACCATGCTGGTTGACCGAGCCGGTGATCGCCAGGCCCTGCTGCACCGGTATCTGTGCGAGCGCGGAGAGCAGGGCGCAGAGTTCGGCCGCCGAGGCGCTGTCACCCTCGATGCCGCCGTAGGTCTGCTCGAACACCAGGCTCGCGAACAACGACAGGGGCTGGTCGATGACATAGCGGGCTGCCAGGAAGCCTGACAAGATCAATACACCCTTTGAGTGGATCGGCCCGCCGAGTTCCACCTCGCGTTCGATATCCACGACCTCACCCGATCCCAGGGCAACGCGCGCGGTGATACGGCAGGGGTGTGCAAAGGCAGACTCGCCAAGCTGGGCCACGGCCAGGCCGTTGACTTGGCCAACGCGGTCACCGTCGGTATCGATCAGGATGATGCCGCGCAGGATCTCCTCCTGCAGGCGGTCGCGAATGCGTCCGTCGCGGCGGGTACGGGCGTCAATCGCCCGTTGGACTTCCTCGCTGTCGATAATCTCCCTGCCGTTGTTGCGGGTATAGAAATCCGCCTCGCGCACGATGTCGACCGCGTGGCGGATCTGGGCAGAGATCTTTTCCGCGTCACCGGCATGGCGTGCGCATTCCTCCAGCACCCGGGCGGTGCCGGAGCGGTCCAGTGGCATGAGGTGCTCGTGCTTGCCATAGGCGGCCAGCAGCCGGGCGAACTGCCGGCTATTTTCCGGTGTGCGATCGATCTCGTCATCAAAGTCCACCGCCACCTTGAACAGGTCCATGAACTCGGGATCATAGGCCTGCAGCAGGTAGTAGAGCAGGCGGTTGCCCAGCAGGATGACCTTGAGCCTGAGTGGTATCGGTTGCGGTTCGAGGGATACCGTGCTGATCAGGCTGAGTACCTCGCCGAGTGAGCGGATGCGCACCCGGGACGATTTCAGGGCGCGTTTCAGGCCCTCCCAGGCGAACGGCTGCACCAGCAGCTTGGCGGCATCGAGTACCAGGTAACCGCCATTGGCACGGTGCAGGGCACCGGCCCTGATCAGGGTGAAGTTGGTGACCAGGGTACCCATTTCGGACATATGTTCGATCTTGCCGACCAGATTGGGGAAGGTTGGGTGGTCCTCGAAGACAAGCGGGGCGCCCCGGTCACCCCCATGGTCGATGATGACGTTGACGGCATAGCGGCGCATGGCCGGTGATTCTGTTGACTCCAGCCCATGTGTACGGCCGCCCTGTTCCGGGGTTGCTAAAAAGATATCGACGTTGTCGACGATATCGGCCTGCATCTCCTTGAGATAGGCGACGACCTGCTCCATTGCGCGGTACTTGTCCAGCAACTGGTTGATCAGTCCGCCGACGGCATACATTGACACCTCGCGATCGAGTTCCCGTATCCTGGCACGCACCTTGCGCGCCTCCTGTGGTATCAACTGCATAGCGCGCTGCAGTTCCTTGCCGACCTCATCGGTTAGCTGTTCCAGGTGTTCCTTGTCATCCTGCGGCAGCTTTTCGTATTCCTTTGGACTGATGGCCTTGTCCTTGTGCAACGGTGCGAATACGAAACCGGTCGCCGTCTGGATGATCTTGATACCGCGTTCCCTGGCGAACTGCTGTACGTCCTCGAAGGTTTTTTCCTGGTATTCCTTGAATTCTTCCTCGATGGCCTGCTGGCGGGTCTGGTAGTCCTCGCTCTCGAAGGCCGTGGGGATCGCCGTGTAGGCCTCGCCGATCAACTGAGCGATGTCCTGGCGCAGTTCGGTTCCTCGTCCTGCCGGCATATGCAGCGCGCGGGGTTTGGTAGAGTCGGAGAAATTGTTTACATAACACCAGTCATCGGCAGCGGGTATCTGTGCGCTCTTTTGTTCGAGGATGCGCCTGACGACGCTGTGCCTGCCGCTGCCCGGGGTGCCGAGCACGTACAGGTTGTAGCCGTCGGGCGCCATCTCGGTACCGAAATGGATGGCCTCGACGGCACGGTCCTGGCCCGGGACATCGACCATGTCTTCCAGTTCGTCGGTGGTATCAAAATCAAACAGCTCCGGGTCGCACTCCCGGTACAGCATGTCAGGGGTCAGCGGTTTGCCTGGTTCCATGGATCGGCCTCATCTGCTGGCGGTTGGTAGCTGCCCGTTTACAGTGGCAACTATTGGTTCATGACTTACACATTAATTATGGACCACAAAATCCTGTACTGTTCTGATTTGCGTCAATAATCGGCGTGTGCGAGACAGGACCGAGCCGCATCTTAGGCCGTGGGTGTATACGTCGGGGTCGTAACGTGAGTACAGGTGTCAGCGACTCGCCTGTGCAACTCGATGGTACTGCTGGGCGTGCCACGGGTACCGGCGACCGCGACGGACATACAAGCCGGTTGGCGGCTACTGTAATACACCCCTGGCCGAGATCCCGCTTCCCTTGATGCGCGTCAGTTCCGGGTCGCGACTAATCTGCTACCTTTAAAGTCAGGCAGGGTGCACCCGCAGCATCGCATCCTGTGCCATCGTTTACAACGTGGCCGACACCCTGCGCAATCCCCGCCAGATTCCGTTGATGCCGTTACGCTGGAATCGGTGTTCAAGGCTCCACTCGCGGACACGGCCATCGGCTGGCGACGCCAGGCTTTCCCGGTGCAGCCACTCGAGTGTGCGGGGACCGTGATGATACTTGAGGTGCTGAATGAAATTATTTATACAATTGATTGATAAATAATTAAAAAATAGGAACTATTGGTATTCATCGGGCTTCACCGTAATCACGGTCGACGGCTCCCGGTAGACCGGGAGAGACAAGGAGGAACAGTGGAGATCGAGTTTCTGGGTGCCACACGCGAAGTCACCGGGTCCTGTTTTCTGTTGCGGGTCGGTGATCAACAGGTACTGGTCGACTGCGGGCTGGTGCAGGGTAGCCGAAAACACGAGCAGCACAACAGCGATGCATTCGCCTTCGACCCGGCGCGGATCGACGCCGTGGTGCTCACCCATGCCCATATCGATCATTCCGGGCGGCTGCCCCTGCTGGTCAAGCGCGGTTATCAGGGACCGGTCTACACCCACACGGCCACCGTCGATCTGTGCGCCATCATGCTGGAAGACGCCGGCTACCTCAACGAGAAGGAAGTCGAATGGGAAAACCGCAAGCGCGCACGCAAGGGCCTGGAACTTCTGGAACCCCTCTATACGCGCCAGGAGGCGCGTGCCTCGCACCGGCATTTCAAGGCGCTGGAGTTCGGGCGGCCGCAGCAAATCCTACCGGGTGTGCGCCTGACGCTGCGGGATGCCGGGCATATCCTGGGCTCCGCCATCGCCGAACTGGACCTGGAGGAGGCCGGGCACAGGCGCAAGGTCGTTTTCAGTGGCGACCTCGGACATCACGGTGCCCCGATCCTGCGCGACCCGGAGCGCGTGCCGCAGGCTGACCTGGTGATCATGGAAAGTACCTATGGTGACCGCCTGCACCGCGACTGGGAGGCCACCTGGGAGGAGATGGGCATGGTGCTGTCCGCTGCGCACGCCGGTAAGGGCAATGTCCTGATTCCCGCCTTCACTATTGGCCGCACCCAGGAGCTGCTTTACATCTTCAACCGCCATTACCAGGAATGGGGGATCGGCGACTGGCAGATCTTCCTGGACAGCCCGATGGGGATCGAGGCCACCGAGATCTATGACCGGCACTCGCGCGTCTACGACGCCAGGGCGAGTGACTTTGCCCGCGAGCGCGGTACCCTGTTCGACCTGCCCAACCTGCACATGACCCAGCGGGCCGAAGAGTCCATGCAGATCAACACCGTACATTCAGGCGCCATCATTATTGCCGGCAGCGGCATGTGTACCGGCGGGCGCATCAAGCACCATTTGAAGCACAACATCTGGCGCCGGGACGCGCACGTCATGATCGTCGGCTTCCAGGCACGCGGGACACTGGGGCGTGCCCTGGTCGACGGGGCGAATCATATCAGGCTGTGGGGCGAGACCATGAAGGTGCAGGCCGAGGTGCACACCGTGGGCGGGCTGTCGGCCCATGCCGACCAGCAGGGCCTGCTGGACTGGTACGGTCAGATCGGGGGACACCCGCCGGTGGTACTGGTGCACGGCGAACCCGATGCCATGGCGGTGCTGGCCACGCAGCTGAAAAGCGAGTTCGGTGCCGGCGTCACCCAGGCGGAGTTCCGGCAGAAACTGCCGGTTTAGCTTTGTTACAGAATCAGCATCGGCGACTCCATTAAAATCGGGCTGAAGCCTAATTAATAATATGACCACAATGGAGAGTCCAGACGCGTGACCGACGTAGACGAACTGGGAGCAGGGTTGCTGGACGCAGGCATCAGCCGCCGCGCATTCCTGAAGTACTGCATTTCTTTGACATCCCTTATGGCATTGCCAGGTTCCCTGGCGCCAGCGATGACAAGGGTGCTTGATAAGGCAAAACCTCAATCCGTAATATGGCTGTCGTTCCAGGAATGTACCGGCTGTACAGAATCGCTCACTCGATCGCATGCGCCAACTATCGAAAACCTGATCTTTAACTTTATATCTCTTGATTATCACCATACCCTGCAGGCAGCCTCCGGCGAAGCCGCGGAGGCCGCACGCAAAAGTGCGATGAGCTTGTCACGCGGAAAGTATCTACTCATTGTGGATGGTTCTATCCCGATTAACGACGGGGGTGTTTATTCAACCATTGCCGGGATCACCAATCTGGAAATGCTAAAGACATGTGCAAAGGATGCCGCGGCGATTGTTGCTGTAGGAAGCTGTGCCGCTTTCGGCGGATTACCCCGGGCCGATCCCAATCCGACTGGTGCAGTCAGTGTGGGCGAATTAATGGAACGCGGGATGATCGCAGACAAACCGCTGGTTAATATTTCCGGCTGCCCGCCGCTGCCTGTAGCTATCAGCGGCACACTCGCGCACTATCTGCTGTTTGATCGTTTCCCCAGGCTTGATGATCTTGGCAGGCCCCTGGTGATCTACGGGAATACAGTTCATGATCGCTGCTCGCGCCTGCATTTTTACGAACAGAAGAAATTCGCAAAGAGCTTCGACGACGAAGGTGCGCGAAAGGGGTGGTGTCTTTACCAACTTGGTTGCAAGGGGCCCTTGGCTCACAATGCCTGCGCTACCGTCAAATGGAACGAGGGTACGAGTTTTCCGATCGAAGCGGGCCATCCCTGTCTGGGTTGCTCAGAACCGGATTTCTGGGATAAAGGCGGATTTTACCAGAGCCTCTTGCCTGAACAATCTTCAAGCGATCCGGTCGCCGGGGATGCCCCGGGAATCGGGCAAGCGGTGTTTGAAACCAATTGTGTCTATTGCCACAAGTCTGGTCCGGCTCCTTTTCGCATGGTGCCCGATAAAATTCCCGGGCTATTCGGACCTGAGGCGTCCGGCGTGCATCGCTTCACGCTCTCTGACAATGAGTTGAACGGTACACTGCTGTCCCAATTAAAGAAATCTGAATACATGAAACAGGCTAACAATATAGAATTAAACTTGATTTCCTGGTTGATGAGACATGAATTCAATGTGGACGATATTAAATACACATTCCCTCTCCCAATTTTGGGAGAGGGTTAGGGTGAGGGTTAAAATTCTCATAAAATAAGCACTTTTTTATGCAACTGTGTTGCAATCCCCTCATCCTGGCCTTCTCCCCAAAGGGGAGAAGGAATTAAGTGGGACAGCAATGGGTAAAGGATGTTTTATTCGGCGAGGTGTCTGTGGAATGACAAGGAAAATACTGAATACCGGAAGGTTGCTGCTTGCGGCACTGGGGTTATCGATTTATGCCGGCATCGCGCCTGGCGATGATGCCCGCGGTCCTGCGCCACCTCCTGAATTCTCTGTACATGATACCGATGGCGATGGCTATCTTGGCCGACAGGAATACGCGGTATTCTATAAGGAATTCGAGGATCGTCACAAACAGGCCGGTCGGCCAGCACACCGTATGTTAAGAATACTAAGCTTTGAACAAATCGATGCCGATGGAGACGGGCGCGTCTCCGTGGACGAAATGGTATCGGCGCTACGGGAGCGGAGAAAAGGCACCGGCTGGCGCTGGAAACAACCAGCAAATTGATCCACTCCGTTCGAAGCCTGGTCCACAGCACCCATGGAGATGAGCCGGCGATAGACGCATACATACGTTCACTGGGTTAGGATGATTGGTGAGACGCGGGATGTGGATTCTGGTTATGTATAAATACTGCAATAGCGATACGGGCGTAATAGTGTGATCCGGGAATTGCCGAAAGTGGAGGTGGTCATAGAGATCCCGCGCGGAAGCTTTTTGAAGCGCGGATCCACCGGGAAACTGGATTTTATTTCTCCCCTCCCTTGTCCATTCAATTATGGTTCGGTCGACGAGTACATAGGTCTTGAAGGTGATCTGCTGGACGCAGTGGTGCTCGGGCCGCGCCTGCGGCGCGGTGCTCGAGTAACAGTTGATGCATTCGGTGCTGTGGGGCTGACTGACCGTGGCATGTATGACGATAAGCTTATCTGCAGCGATCGTCCACTGAGACCCTGGAAGCGTTTTCTGATTCTTTTGTTTTTCAGGTTCTACTCAAGGTGCAAGGGGCTTCTGAATTATATCCGTGGTCGTGCCGGCCGCAATGCTTGTGAAGGATGGTGTGATGCCAGGGAAGCAATCGCAAGGGCACGTCCCCGTATCGACGATACCTGGGAAGGTCCCGGCATCCCATTCTGAAAGGTGTCAAAAATAAATCAGTGTGCCATTCGTGCCAGAGAGCGGTTTTTTCAAAGTGTGATGTCGGACCCGTTAATCGGGTTCGTGTGGGCCGGCGCTTTTTTTCTCGGCCTCTTCTTGGTAGGGCTCGTCCCAGTCCTCGCGCTGCATCTCGGTGCCCACCGGGTTGAGATCGTCCTTTTCGATGTTATCCATCGGCCCGGTCCAGTCCTCCGGCTCCTCGATACGCTCCATATCGAGTTCATACCAGGCGCTTTTGTCGAATTCGTCGAGGTTGCCGTCGAAGTACTGGACCTCGATGGTATCCGTGTGTTCATCGATGGCGACCACCACGAATTTCTGGGCCTTTTCCGGGTAGTGATACCACGCCCCGATGATGGGATCGGCTTCGCTGACCATGTTTGCGCCTCCTCGATACGGCGGGCTGAACCGCCCACAGGCGGGCCTTATAGCCTTGCCGGCAAATGCGTGCGTATCTCATGCGGGCTGTACTGCCCGAGGTTCTTCTTGATCTCGGTGATTGCGATGTCATTTACTTGGCCGAGCTGCTCCCGGAGCAGGCCCAGGAAGGGCGGGCCGGCAACCAGTACCAGTCGGTTGCAGCCTTTCTCGTGACACTCTGCACGTAGGTGTTCGGCAATCAGCTTGGCGAAGCGGATGGCCTCTTGTTCCTTGGGTTCCACCGACGTACCCATGGCGTGTCGCCCCTGGCCGCTGCTGTCGAAGCTGCGACCCGGGCGGTCGGAGGTCAGTGTTTGGGAGCGGCCACGGGCCTCGGGGTGTTCCAGTTGGCCTACTTCCTGTAATGCCCCTTCCGGATCCTCTGTGGTGAAAATCCGCGCCTTGCTTTGATCTGCTACTACAATCCAGGGTCTTGACATGGTGCCTCCCGAATACACTCAGCCATTAAAGTTGATGATTTTCAGGTCCCTGCTTTTAGGCAGTCCTACAATAATACTAGACCATCGGGTCCCTGATGGGTGCCCCAAATTGTCGCTGCTTGACTGGGATCATGTCCGCCCCGGCCACAGGATCTATAATTTATACAGGTGTCATAAAAGGCCTGTATCTGTGTGTCCTGGCACCTGTAAGGTCTGCAGTAACATGACACCCATCAGGAGAACAGCTATGAGTGATGTCAAACAATTGCCGATGGTAGGCGCACCGGACCCCGAGTTGAAGAATTCGCCCATTTTCGACGACACAGATGCCGATGAACTGTCGCTGGACCTGGAGCTGGAGTCCGGGGTCTGTTATTTCAACAATTCAACCTATGCGATCGGCGACTACGTTTGCAGCGGTAGCGAGATGTTGCGCTGTGAGGAACGCGGGGTCTGGGTCCGCGAGGGCAGTTGCGGACATTGAGGCGGATTGTGCGGGGATTCGTCCGGATGCGGCGTCTGTAATGGAGCGTGGGCGGCTCTGTCATTATTGCGATACGCGCGTCTCAATGACGCCTGAATAATTTCCTCAATTCAGCCAGTCTGCGTGTGTTGACGACGTCGGCAGGTCCCAGCCAGCCGCGTCGCGCCTGGTTGATTCCGAATCGCATATAGTCGAGGTTGGCGGTGCTGTGTGCATCGCTGGAGATCACGACCTTGAGCTGCAGCTCGCGGGCCAGCATGCAGTCGGTATCGGTGAGGTCGAGACGCGCGGGCTGGGCGTTCAGTTCCAGGAAACAGCCGCGCTCCCTGGCGGCCTGCATGACCTTTTTCATGTCGACCTCATAGGGCGGACGCTTGTTGAGCAGTCGTCCACCGGGGTGCGCCAGGATGTTGAAGTACGGGTTATCCATGGCACGGATGATGCGCCCGGTTTGTTGTTTGCGGGTGAGATTGAACATGTAGTGGACCGCGCCGACCACCAGATCCAGTTGGCCGAGTATGCCGTCGGGCAGGTCCAGGCTGCCGTCCTCGAGGATGTCGACCTCGATGGACTTGAGTACTACGATGTCATTCAGCTGCTCGTTGAGTTTGTCGATACGCCGAATTTGTTCCAGCAGGCGTTTGCGGTCGAGCCCGTGGGCGACACTGAGGCGTCTGGAATGGTCCGTGATGGCGAGGTATTCATAACCCAGCTTGCGGGCGGCTGTCACCATGGCTTCCAGGCTGTCGTGACCATCGGTGGCCCGGGTATGGCAGTGCAGGTCCCCGCGGATATCATCGCGACCGACCAGTTTGGGCAGCTTGCCCTTGCGGGCGGCCTCGATCTCGCCGCGCTGCTCGCGCAATTCGGGCTCGATATAGGGCAGGCCCAGTTTTGCATACACGGCCGTTTCGGTGGCCCCTGCCATGCGCTTGTCGCCCCTGAACAGACCGTACTCGTTGAGCTTGAATCCCTTCTTGATGGCCAGTTTGCGCAAGCTGATGTTGTGTGCCCTGGAGCCGGTGAAATACAGGAGGGCGGCGCCGTAGCTCACCTGGGGCACCACGCGCAGGTCCACCTGCATGCCGGAGCGCAAGTGCACGGTAGAACGGGTCTTGCCGTGTGACATCACCTCGCTCACCTCGTCATAGGCGACGAAGTGATCGGTTACCGGGGTACCCTGTTTCGCCGTGACCAGGATGTCCAGGTCGCCGACGGTCTCGCGGCGGCGCCGGTAGCTGCCGGCGATACAGACCTGCTTCACCCCGGGGCAGTCTTCCAGGTAGCTGATCAGTGCAGCGGCAATATCCTCGGCATCCACCAGGCGGGAGCGGATATCGGCATGCCGTGCAGCTTCAAGGCGTTCCAGGATCAGGGCCTCGGTCTTTGCGCCAAAGCCTGCCAGTGCACGGACCTTGCCACTGCGTGCCGCGCGCTGCAGGTCTTCGAAGCTGCTGATATGCAGCTGCTGGTGCAGGGTCTTGACCCGCTTCGGACCGAGCCCCTCGATCTTCATCAGGTCGCTGAGCGCAGCGGGGGTGCGTGCCTGCACCTGTTCCAGCAGCGGTAGCTTGCCGGTCTCGATGAAGGTACGGATCTTCCCGGCCAGGTCCTTGCCGATGCCCGGCAGTTTCGACAGGTCCTCGCCAGCGCCCAGCAGGTCGACCAGGTTGTGGGACAGACCGTTGATGCTGCGTGCCGCCGTCCGGTAGGCGCGCACCCGGAACGGATTGGCGTCCTCAAGCTCCAGCAGGTCGGCGAGGCGATTGAACAGCTCAGCGATCTCGGCATTATGAACCGGCATGACAGGGCTCCTGGATCATGGCCTGCAGGGATGTGGCATTGTGCACCGCATAGGCGTTTTCGTCGTTGTCAAAATAAAGGTAGACCTCGCGTCCACTGGCCATCCAGCGGGCACAGGCCGTCGCCCACCCGGCCAGTGCCTTTTTGCCATAACTGCCCTGGTAGGCTGGCCCTGGTCCATGCAGACGCACATAGACGAAATCGGCCGTCAGTTTTTCCGGGCTCAGGAAGCCTTCCAGTTCATAGAGACACAACGCGGCACGGTGCTGTGACAACAGTTCGTAGCACTGCTCATTGAACCAGCTGTGGTCACGGAACTCGAAGGCGCAACGGTACGCGCCACCCAGCTCATCGAGCAGGGCGGCCAGGCGTTCTCCATCGAAGCGCCAGTGCGGCGGCAGCTGGAACAGGACAGGGCCAAGCTTGGTCCCCAGCGTGGCAAGCCGTTCGAGCAACGGCGGCAGGGTCTGCTGCGGCTGTTTCAGTTTTTTCATGTGCGTGAGGTAGCGGCTGGCCTTGGTGGCGAATATAAAGTCGGCGGGTGTGACGTCATGCCAGTGCTGCAGCGTGGATACGGCGGGCAGGTGGTAGAAGGAGCTGTTGATCTCGACGCTGTGGAACTGCCGGGCGTAGTAGCCCAGCCACTCGGTGCGGGCCAGGTCGTCGGGGTAGAAGCGGTCTTCCCAGTGGTCATAGGACCAGCCGGAGGTGCCGATATGGATCTGCCTGCGCGGTGCCGGCATCGGGCTAGCCCGGATCTCTTACAGGGATCCCGGATGCTGGTCGCTCCCGGCTTCCTGCCTCCCGTGACACTTGTACATCCCTGTACATCGGCGCTGGAATCGTGTGTCTGGATGCCGCTCTGGAGCGAAAGTGGTAGCTGTAGCTACCGCTTGAGTGAAGAGCAAGTCCAGGCATGCGAGGACAAGTTAGGACCGGGATAGGCATCTCAAATAAACACGCTATATTTCGCATGGTCAGCAAAGTTCCAGATACTGCAATAACATGTGATCTTCCAAAGCCGCCCTGTGAGAAATCCGGGCTAACCCTTGATGCAGGCCAGCGGTTTCAGCCTCGCCACCTTGCGTGCCAGGCCCGCCGCGTCGGCGGCATCGACCACGGCATCGACGTCCTTGTAGGCGCCCGGGGCCTCCTCGGCCACGCCGCGCGATGACGGACTGCGAATCAGGATGCCTTGCTCCTGCAGCCCGTCGACCAGCTGGCGGCCCTTCCAGAGCTTGTAGGCCCGGCGCCGGCTCATGGCGCGTCCGGCGCCGTGACAGGCCGAGGAAAACGCCAGGGTTTCGCCCTGCCGGGTGCCGACCAGGATGTGCGAGGCGGTCCCCATGGAGCCACCGATCAGCACCGGCTGGCCGATGTCACGCAGCTCCTCCGGGATATCGGGATGACCGGGGCCGAAGGCGCGTGTCGCACCCTTGCGGTGGACGTACAGGCGTCGCGGTTCACCATCGATCACATGCTCCTCCACCTTGCAGGTGTTGTGTGATACGTCGTAGAGCAGTTCCAGTGTGGCCGCCGGGATGATTCGCTCGAACACCTCGCGGGTGAGGTGGGTGATGATCTGGCGGTTGGCGAGGGCGCAGTTGATGGCCGCGCGCATCGCACCGAGATAGGCCTCACCGGTATCCGAGTCGATCGGCGCACAGGCCAGTTCGCGGTCCGGCAGGGTGATGCCGTGCCGGGCTGCCTTGATCACCATCGATTTCAGAAATTCCGTCCCGATCTGGTGCCCCAGTCCGCGCGAGCCGCAATGGATACTGACCACGACATCGCCCTGGCTGATGCCGAAGACGGTGGCCGCCTCGGGATCAAAGACCTCGCAGACCTCCTGCACCTCCAGGTAGTGGTTGCCGGAACCCAGGGTGCCCATTTCATTGCGCTGACGCTTACGGGCGCGCTCGGAGACGGCATCCACCACGGCGCCCGCCATGCAGCCGTGTTCTTCAATGCGCTCCAGATCCTCGCGCTGGCCCCAGCCGCGTTTGACCGCCCAGCGGGCGCCGCCGTTCAGCATGGCGTCCATGCCGGCTGGGTCCAGGTGGATGCGGCCGGTGCTGCCGACACCCGCCGGGATGGAATGGAACAGGGCGTCGGCCAGGCGTTCCCTGACCGCCTCGATCTCGGTGCGTTTCAGGCCGGTGTGCAGGGTGCGTACGCCACAGGAGATATCGAATCCGACGCCCCCGGCAGAGACGACACCCCCCTGGTCGGCATCAAAGGCGGCCACCCCGCCGATAGGGAAGCCGTAGCCCCAGTGGGCATCCGGCATGGCGTAGGAGGCCAGTACGATGCCGGGCAGGGTGGCCACGTTACAGACCTGTTCGCGGACCTTGTCGTCCATGGCCCGTACCAGGTCCTCGCTGGCAAAGATGACACCCGGCACCCGCATGGCACCCTGCGGCTCGATGCGCCACTCGTATTCCGAGACACGGGTTAGTTGTGCGGTGTCCATGGCTGATATCCCGCGCGTTGCGACAGAATTAAACGTGCTCTGTTGTAAGTCTAGACATCTACGACGCATTGGGCATGCCAGATGCCGTCGGCGTCCGCATGGATTTCAAGTGCCGTATAGGTGGCGCCCTTGACCTCGGCGGCAGGCTGGTGGCGCCGGATATCGACCGCCTCACCGCAGGCGGTCGCGTGCAGGCGGTTGTCGTTGAGCGCAACGCTGAAGCGTCGGAACAGCATGCGGCGCGTGGCCATCTCGTAGACGATGGCATTGAGCCAGTCGACCAGCAACAGTTCCGTATCCGGCGCCTCGCAGTCCAGCGCCACGGTCTCGCGGCAGCTAACGGTTTCTGGATCGGTGATCACCGCCGTCAGGGCGACGGCGGCTTCCTCGAAGGCCTGTTCGAGGGTTTCACCCAGGCCGATAATCCCGATATCGGCCTCGTGGTGGAAGTGCCTCCACATGAGGTGTCAGTTAAACGTCGGGGTGGCGTCAAACGCCACCCCGGGGGCATGGTTTATTCGGCCACCTGGCCGGGGACCGGCTCGTAGATCTCGTGGCGCTTGATCTTCCCGCGGCGCTTCAGCTCGTAGTCTTCCAGCTGACGGCGTGCACTCTTGAAGGAATCACGTATCGCCACATAGATGTCCTCATGGGCATGATTGTCCTGCGGGCTGCGGCTGACCACGACCTCCGCATCAGGCACGACAATATCCACGGCGATGTGGTAGATGTTGCCCTTGTGATGGTGTTTATGTGGCGCTTCTACCGTGACCCGGCAGCTGGTGATTTTGTCACTGAATCGTTCGAGTTTGGCCGCCTTTTCTTTGATGTTGGCTTCTACGGCGTCAGACGGCTCCATGTTATGGAAGATGATCTGTAATGGTATGTGCATATTTTATCCTCTGTATTCTTCATAATTAAGAATAGCCGGTTCTGCCGGGAATGTATTGATCGGCGTCAACTTTATGATTTTTAAGCAAGGCGGGTTACTGGTCTGCCTGCTGGATCTCGACCCGCACCCCGTCCTCGACGCGGTCATCGGGGTGCAGGATGACCCGGGCCCCCGCGTCGAGTCCCGTGAGCACCTCGGCGACCAGCCCGTTACGCTGCCCGGTTTCGATTTCACGACGGCGGGCATACCCGTTTTCCACGCTGAAGACCGCCCAGCCGCCGGCATGCCGAAACAGGGCATTGGCGGGGAGTTGCAGGACGTCATCGGCCTCCCAGAGGATGAAGTGCGCCTCGACCCGGTAACCGTCACCCAGTGACAGCCACTCATCCCGCGGCGAGGTCAGGTCGGCGATCACCCAGACCCGTTGCTCCTCGACACCGAGTGCGGAGATCTTGGTAAAGCCGACGGGTTCGACCGTCCGCACCACGCCCTCCAGGGATTGATCGCCGCCCCAGCGATGGAAAATGACGCGGTTACCGGTTTGTATCCGTACGGCATCGGCCGACAGGACATCCACCGTGATTTCCAGGGCCGATGAATCGCCGATCTCGAGCAGGGGCTGTGCCGTGCTGACGACGCCCTCGCTTTCGTGTTCGATACGCAGCACCCGGCTATCAACCGGTGCCTTCAAACTAACCGCCGGTAGTACCGATACCCCGTTATCCGCCAGCGAATAGTCCAGGGAGGTGCGCGCGGCCTCCAGTTCGAAGCGCGCGACGTCCACGGCGAATTCGGCCGAATGCAGTGCGGCGCTGGCCTGGCGATTATGGTTTTCTGCCTGGTCGAGTGCGTCCTGCGAGATCAGGGCGTTCGCACGCAACTTTTTCTTGCGCGTATACTCGGAACGCGCATAGCGGGCTTCGGCACGTGCAGCGGTGACCGCCTCGTCGGCGCCCTTCATCGCGGCCTCGGCCGCGGCGACCTGGGCCTCGGCGCGGGCCTGGCTGCGCGGGTCCAGTACCTCGGGGCGTAGTGGTTCCAGCTGCGCCAGGGTCTGGCCCTGGCTCACGCTGTCCCCGACCTCCAGTTCGATGCGTTGCAGGTAGCCGGCCACCGGCGCGGAGATCACGTAGCGGTCCTTGACCCGGGTCTGGCCTTCCTCCTCGACCACTACACGCAGTGGGCCGCGCTCCACCACGGCCACTTCCACCAGTACCGGGCGCGGGCGGTAACCCCAGGCCAGTGCGGCCAGGACGGCGATTGCCGCGGCGATGAGGCCAATGTTTCTCGACCGGCTCATGGCGATTTCTTCCTCATAACACAGTTCGTATTTATGATAGAGGTTCCAGTTTAACTGAATAAATACTCTGGCCCGCATTTCTCACCGGGACAGGCAAGGCCCGATGACACACTATCTTGTTTCTGATCAGCAGTCCGTTCATCATTTCAGAATCTTTTGTGAATCTATCACCGCCCGATGAAAATGCGGGCTTGAGTCTATTCCCGTGTCTTAAGCACACCGATCAGGTCGAGGCGCTTCAGCTTGTGCCACATCATCAGGCCGGAAATCGCCGCCGAGGCCAGTACTATGGCAGAGGCGAAGGCATAGGTATTGGGTTCCAGAACCAACGGTACCCGGTACAGGTCGGAGCGTATTTCGTGTGACAGGTAGGCGCACAGCCCCCGGCCGAACAGGAAACCCAGCGGCAGGGCGGCCAGTGTCAGCACGGCCAGCTCGCCCAGCATGATGTAGGCGATTTCGCCGTGGGTGAACCCGAGTACCCGCAGGCTGGCCAGCTCGCGGTCCCGCTCCGACAGCGCGATGCGGGCACTGTTGTAGACCATGCCGAAGGCGATGCTGCCGCCCAGCAGCGCAGTGACGAAGGTGAAGAACAGGATGGTCTCTTCCATGGTCTGGTAGAAGCTCTTGATGGCGCTCTCGCGCACCACGGTCCCCGCGACCCGCGGCATCGCGTCCAGGTCCGCATAGATTTGGTCGTGGTAGGCGTCATCCACGGCAAGGTAGGCACCGCTGACGGCATTGTCCTCGCGCAGCAGGCGATTGAGGACTGCGCGCCGCAGGTAGGCGGACACGCCGAGGTATTCATTGGTCAGTCCGGTGACCGGGATCTGCAGCACGGTGCGGTTGCCTTCGAGGACCTCCACGGTCAGTAATTCCCCCGGCTTGATGTCCAGCAGCTCGGCCAGGTAGTCCGTCAGCAACACGCCCTCGGCCGGCAGTTCGACGTGTTGCAGTTGCGCATCCAGCAGCCTGCGCAGCTGGCCGTCGGGTTCCAGTCCCTGCAACGAGCCCAGATAACTGCGGTGTTCGAAGCGCAGGCGCGCCGGTACCGTGCGCACCCCCTCGACGTGTTCGACACCCTCGAGCCCGGCCAGTGAGTACAGGGCGTCATGGGAACTCGGTTCGGTGAAGATCACCGACAGGTCCTGGCGTTCGCTCATCGCATATTGCACATCGATCATGTAGTGGATGGAGTCCTCCTGGAAGTTGGACACCATAATGACGCCGCAGGCGGCGGCGATGCCGGCCACGGTGAGTAACGACTTGAACGGGCGCCGCTCTACGTGGCGCGCGATCATGCGGGTCGGTTGGGATAACCAGCGCTGCAGGCCGAGTCGCTCGATCAGGGTGGGGCGGTAGGCGGTGGGGGACGCCGGGCGCATGGCCTCGGCGGGTGGCAGGCGCACGGCGCGGCGCACCGCGTACAGGGTGCCGGCCAATCCGGCCGCAAGACTCACCAGGGCGGCGAGGGCGATGACCCAGGGCTCCAGCACGTAGTTTAGGACCGGGAAGTGATAGAACTCCGCGTAGATGCCACTGAGGCCTGTGCCCATCCAGATGCCCACGGCGATGCCACCGGCCAGCCCCAGCAGCACGATCACCAGTACCAGGGCGGCGTAGTGGCGTCCGACATCCCGGTTGCTGTAGCCGAAGGCCTTGAGGATCGCGATCTGCTCGCGCTGGGTGTCGATTAGCCGGCTGATCACCACGTTGAGCAAGAAGGCCGCCACCCCGAGGAAGATCACCGGGAAGACCAGCGCCATGATCTCCAGGCCGTGCAGTTCCTCGGTCAGGAAGCGGTGGGAGATCTGGTCCTTGCGCGGGTAGGCCCCGTGACTGCCGTAGCGCGCCAGCAACAGGTCCAGCCGCTGAATGACCGCCTCGGCAACCACGCCCGGGGCCAGTGTCAGGGCGACACTATTGAAGGCGCCCTCCATGTCATAGGCGGCCGCCAGCGGTGTACGCCCCATCCACAGCACCCCGTAGCGTTTGTCGTCGGGAAATACTGCGCCGGCGGCCACCGCGTAGATGTACTCGGGTGACAGGGCAACGCCCACGATGGTGAGCGACTTGCGCCGGCCATTGATGGTCGCGGTGAGCCGATCGCCGGGTTCCAGCGCATGGGCATCGGCCAGGGTCTCGTTGATCACCACCTCGTCATCGCGCCCAGCCTCGATGATGCGGCCACGGCGCAGGTGCAGTGAATTGAGCAGCGGCGGGTGGGTGTCCGGGATCGACACCAGGGTGCCCGTGACCGGATCGCCGAAGCCGCTGACGGTCAGGCGCACCGGTGCCACCACGCTGGTCTGGACCTGGTCGACACCGGGGATGTCACGGATGCGTTCAGCCAGACTGCTCGGCGCACGCTTCAGGGAGGCGAACACCTCGGCGAAACGTTGCTCCCGGTAATAGTTGTCACGCGACAGCACCAGCGAGTCATAGGTGGTCAATGACATCACGAAGGTGCCGATGCCGCCGACCTGCACCAGGGCAATGGCCAGCACCATGCCGCGCATGTCCCAGAGGTCGCGCCAGAGTTTTTTATTCAGCGCCCGCATGGCGTGTTACCAGCTCAGTTCCCGGGCTGGTCTGCGCTCGGCGTTGTGTTCGATCGAGCCGATGTGGCCGTCGGTGATGTGCACCACCCGGTCGGCCATGGCTGCGATGCCGGCGTTGTGGGTGATCAGTGCGGTGGTGGTGCCCAGTTCGCGGTTGGCGCGCTCCAGGGCCTCCAGCACCACCACGCCGGTCTGCGAGTCCAGCGCCCCGGTGGGTTCGTCGCACAGCAGTACCGCGGGATTCTTGGCGATGGCGCGGGCGATGGCGACGCGCTGCTGTTCACCGCCGGACATCTGGGCGGGGAAGTGGTCCATGCGGTCCTGCAGGTGCACCAGTGTCAGCGCCTCTTCGGGCGTCATGGGGTGTTCCACGATCTCGGTGACGGCGGCGACATTCTCGCGCGCGGTCAAGCTGGGGATCAGGTTGTAGAACTGGAACACAAAGCCGACATGGTCGCGGCGGTACTCGGTGAGCTCGGCCTCGCTGGCGTGGGTGAGGTCGTGGTCGCGGTAGCGCACCTCGCCCTCGGTGGCGGTGTCAAGGCCGCCGAGGATGTTGAGCAGGGTGGACTTGCCGCTGCCGGAGGGGCCCAGCAGCACCACCAGTTCACCGCCATACAGGTCCAGGTCCACCCCGCGCAGCGCATGCACGTCGACCTCGCCCATGTGGTAGACCTTGGTCAGTCCGTGCACATGGAAGACCGCGTCCTCCTCGCGCTGCGGCACTGCGGCTGTACCGTTCATCGGTAATCTCCGGTTGCAGGAAGAAGATCGCTGCTGATCAGCCTGTTGCTATTCTGATTATACTGCGGTGCAGGCCGGGTTATCGGCAAGCAGTGAATTTATTGGCAGTTTCCTGTGCTCGGTCGCGCACACATCCTCATGATCCGTTTGCTTGACCCAGGTCATTTATCGGTCACCAATCAATTGTTAGTCTCATTTTAAATATGCTGCGCTGATAATGCAGTCCGTCCAAAACCAATAAAACAGACGGAGGAATGGGCTCATGACAAATCGGGTGTGTCGCCTGTTGCTGGTATGCCTGCTGGCGGCCGCCGGTTTCGTCCACGCGGCGGAGACGGTACCCACCGATGTCCAGCAGCCCGGCACCCAGCCCGATGAAATCGGCACCCTGGAATCCCCCGACAAGTGCGACAACTGTCACGGCGGTTACGACGCTGCGGTCGAACCGGCGCACAACTGGCGCGGCAGCATGATGGCGCATGCCGGCCGCGACCCCATCTTCTGGGCGACCGTGGCCATTGCCGAGCAGGACTTCGATGGTTCCGGCGACCTCTGCATCCGTTGCCACAGCACCGGTGGCTGGCTGGCGGGGCGTTCCACTCCTACCGACGGTTCGGGTCTGGCCGCGGGCGACTCGGATGGCGTGGAGTGCGACTTCTGCCACAAACTGACCAACACGGATAATTCCGAGCATCCGGGTGTGATGAATGCGCCCTTTGTCGCCAACGACGGCATCGAGGGCTATTACGGCAGCGGCATGTCATCGATGTGGGGCGGCAGTGACAAGCTCGGGCCCTACAGTGATGCAGAGGCACGCCACCAGTTCATGCAGTCGCAGTTCCATCGCTCGGTGGACTTCTGCGGGACCTGCCATGACGTCTCCAATCCCGTGGTTGGCAACCTGGCCCACAACAATGGCACACAGCCGACGGCGGATCCGGTAACGGCCGACGGCACACCGGGCGGACCCGTCGGCGCCAAGGCGGCCTTCAACAACCCCCCTTACAAATACGGCATCGTGGAACGCACCTTCAGCGAGTACAAGGCGGGCCTGTTGTCCCAGACGAAAGTCGATGACTACCCGACCCTGCCTGCGGACCTCCAGGGTGGGGCCCTGCAGACCATCTACCAGGCGGCCTATCGACCTGCAGACGGGACGGCGGATTATCAGGATGGCGCACCGCGCTTTTACAGCTGCCAGAGCTGCCACCTGCCACCGGTCACGGGTGCCGGCTGCAACAAGAACGGGGTACCCGTACGCGCCGACCTGCCGTTGCACGACATGACCGGTGGCAACTACTGGATGCCGCAGGCCATCCAGTACCTTGACGGTCTCGGCAAGCTGCGCCTCGGCGGGGGCATGACCACGGCCCAGACCGTGGCCATGCTCGAGGGTGCCGACCGGGCCCGCGCACAGCTCGACGACGCGGCGACCCTGTCGATTACCGGGGACATGCTCAAGGTCATCAACCACACCGGCCACAAGCTCATCTCGGGCTACCCGGAAGGCCGGCGCATGTGGCTGAACATCCGCTGGTATGCCGGCGCGGATGTGCTGCTGCGCGAGGACGGCGAATACGGGCCGCTGTTTGATGCCGGGGGCCAGCCCGTCACGGTCGCCAATCCGGCCGGCGGCCCCGCCATCCAGGTCGAAACCCTGCTCGACCTGACGGGCACCAACACCCGAATCTACGAGGCCCACATGGGCATGACCCAGGCGTGGGCCGCGCAGTTGGTGGTGCTCGATGCGTCTACTTACGGGCCGATTGTCCTCGATTACGACCGGCTTAGCGGTGTACCCGACACAACCATTGCCGGTCTCGCCGGCATGGCCCCCGGCAGCGAGCACGAGACCTTCCATTTCGTGCTCAACAACACGGTGATCAAGGACAACCGCATACCCACCTATGGCATGAGTTATGACATCGCCCGGGAGCGTAACGCGCTGCCGGTGCCGGCCGACCAGTACGGCGATCCGGGAGCGGGTGGCGCCTATAATTACTGGGACGAACTGACCCTGACCCCGCCGCCGGGCGCCATCCGCGCCGAAATCGATCTGCTCTACCAGCCGACCAGCTGGGAGTACATCCAGTTCCTGTACCTCGCCAACAACGGCGGCAATGCCTTCCTGGCCGACGAGGGATTGAACATGCTGGAGGCCTGGCTCAATACCGGCATGGCCTCGCCCCATGTCATGGCGAGCACCGAATGGTTGATACCGGATACCGATGAGGACGGTATCACCAACCCGCTGGATAACTGTCCGAACACCTACAACCCGGATCAGCTGGACACCGACAGTGATGGCCAGGGTGATGTCTGTGACGGGGACGATGACGATGACCTGGTACTGGATGCGGCGGACAATTGCCCGCTCGACCCGAACCCGGGTCAGGCGGACAACGAGTTGGATGGCCTGGGTGACGTGTGTGATCCGGACGATGACAACGACGGCCTGACGGACGTGGAGGAGGGTGTCCTTGGCACCGATCCCTTTGATGAGGATTCGGATAACGACGGCCTGATCGATGGCGTAGACCCGATTCCGCTGACCTTCAACCACAATGACGGCGACCTGGCGCCGCTGGGCGCACCAAACGGCGAGGTCAATGCCGCGGATATGCTGATCTGCCAGCGCATCGTGCTGGGCCAGGTGCCGGCCACAGAGCTTGAGTTGTCACACGGCGACCTCTATCCAGGTGGCGCGCCGAACGGCGTCATCAACCTCCAGGACTGCCTGCTGATAATGCAGTTAGCGTTGTAGGCCAGGTAGAGACAGGGGGCTTGTCAACTTTCAGTGTCGAGGAGGTGTATTGTCTTCCGCTGATGTTGGTCTATATTCAACCTATACGTGTAAAACATAGCCTTCCAATTAATCAGTCTTCACCTGTGGGGCCATGAGGGGGTGGTCATGCAGCTGTCGTCACAGTTGAAGGAACCCCACTGAAAATTTCCAGGGACGGCCTATAACAATTCATGAGGTGCCGTCATACACAAGCTTGTTTCTTTCCTGACCGTCACCGGTCTGCTGTTTCTGTCTGCCAATCCCGCGTGGGCGGCCAAGCCCAACAAGGACGAGATCCGTGATTGGAACAATCATGCAGATCCCTACACCTTCCTGTTCGGCAATCACATCGACACCCATATTGAACTCAAATACCGGGATATATTTCATGTGGATGACCTTGCCAACGGGATCGCCTCGGATGAATCGGCACTGCTGGAGGGTTATTTCTATGTCTTCGATTCGGGCGAGAAAACCACGATCGGTGATCTCGCCGATATCCCGGTCCTGAAACACTGCACCAAGCAGGAACACTACTACCAGGGCTGCAGGGCCGCTTGGACGGTCAGGGCCGTCCCCTGTTTTCCGGAAATCAATGGCTGCCAGGCCATGTACCTGTACCACTACCACGATCACCCGGTCTGGATGATCTGCCCGGTCGTGGATAGCGATGGAAATATGCGCGGCGAGCGCCAGTGTATCCCCCAGGGCGGCAGCTACACGCATTTTCACTGGATCACGGAAGGCACGACCAAGGGTATGGATGACAGCACCCGGTACTGGCCGAGTGACCTGAATGACGATTTCTCGGTACTGTTCCCGTTTTTGCCGGAAGACGAGCCTGCCGTTATCGATTCACCTTTGGAGGCTGCGCTCGGCCTGGCGATCGACGTCCCGGACGAATGCAATATCAATATGGCCAGCCAGCACACGACCAGCAGCCTCTGTCCGGGATTCTTCCTGCAGATTACCGCCATCAGGCCCTTCGGTTATGACACATGGGCCTTCCATCACGGCGCGCAGGACCTTGTAATCCAGGAGTACGGTGCGGACAATAAAACCCACCTCAACCTGCTGACCAGTTTTGCACCTGAAGAGATCCCGCAGGATGTCATCGATGGTCTGCCTGAATTCAGCGGTGGCCACGGCGGTACTGCTGTCCCACTTAATTACTTCTTCCCTTTGGGGAAAAGGCTATGACGAGGGGATTGCAACGCAGTTGCATAAAAAGTGCTTATTTCATGGGGATTTTAACCCTCACCCTAACCCTCTCCTAAAATTGGGAGAGGGAATGTGTATTAAATATCGCCCACGTTGAATTCATGTCTCATCAACCAGGAAATCAAGTTTAATCCTAAATTGTTAGCCTATTTCATGTATTCAGATTTCTTTAAGTGGGACAGCAGTGGGACATTCTGTTTTTATTGTAAAGGCAGGGTTCCGGCGTGTGGGTTGCCGCTGTCATCGGGATTGACCTAAACCCGATTTTCACCGTGCCACGGACGGCATGCGCATCAGTCGGTGCTGTGTAACGACGTTATCAATCGTGGTAATGCACGTGCACCGGTCTTCCACGGTTGTTCCGGTTAGCAGTCATTTATTCGTCTGACAGCAGAGGCCTGCACTCGATTGCCCCCAAGTGTGTTGGCGGGTTGCCTGATGCCCGTTTATTTTTATCTGGTCCTGCAGCCGGAGGAGGCTTGCCTGGTGACCGCAGGGCATCCACCCTCCTGTCTGGCCTTGCCGCCAGTGCCGCTCCCCGGGGTGTCGGGGTACAGGTGGAGCGGGGCAATGCAGCGGAAACCGCACCCGAACTCGAGGCGCTGCGTTAATCCCGGACACCGTTTGTGGGCGTGGCCCGTGTCAGCCTGACAGCCTCAGATCCGGGGCTGGCAGCTGGTCTGCGACCCCGGGGGCGTCCGCGCAAGGCCTTGGATTGTAGAATGTCCCCCTTTTATCCGCTGTTATCAGGGCCTTGGCCGGTCAAGGCCGATGGGCCGATACGGGTCAAGGAACTGACATAAATGACAGTCCACTATTCCGGGCCTATACTGCCATAGTGACAAAAACGTCATAAGGGTTTGTACTGACTCGGTCTGACTTAGGGGTGCGCGATGTCAAATAACAACAATATTCCTGCCACCATCGAATTGCAGTCAATGATCGACAGTCACTCCAGTCCCTTCGTGGTGGTCGGCCGTGACTACCGGATCCTGGCCGTCAACCAGGCCTACGAGCAGTTCTATAACGCCACGCGCGATTTCGCCGTGGGCCAGCCTTGCTACCAGGTTAGCCACGGCAACAGCGCACCCTGCCACGAGTCCGGTGAGGATTGCCCGCACGAACGTTTGTTCAACAAGGGCGAACAGCACTCCTGTCTGCATGTGCATTACGATCCGGATCACCGTATGCACCAGGTGCGGGTTACGGCCTACCCCCTGGTCAGTGGTGATGGCGAACTCTACATGGGCGAGATGATCGAGGAGATCAACGTTCCCGATGGTGTCCATCGTGAAGGCCAACGCATGATCGGCAAGTCTCAACCGTTTACCGCCTGCGTCCAGCAGCTCAACCTGGTTGCGGCCGGGGACATCCCGGTCCTATTGCAAGGTGAGACCGGTACAGGTAAGGAATTGGCGGCCAGCTATGTCCACGCCAATTCCGGCCGCAGCGACCAGCCCTACATCACCGTGGACTGCACGGTCCTGACGGATACCCTGTTCGAGGCCGAGGTCTTTGGTCATGCACGCGGTGCCTTTACCGGCAGCATCGGTGAACGCACCGGGCTGTTTGCACAGGCCGATGGCGGCACCCTGTTCCTCGATGAGGTTGGGGAACTGCCACCGACCCAGCAGGCGAAGCTGTTGCGGGTACTGGAAACCGGGCAGTACCGCCGTGTCGGTGGCCGCGGCACGCGCAAGGCGGACGTGCGCCTGATCTGCGCGACCAACTGCCACCTCTGGGAGCTGGTCAAGGAAGGCAAGTTCCGCGAAGACCTCTATTACCGCATCGCCTGCCTGACGGTACGTATGCCCTCCTTGCGCGAACGCAGCGAGGACATCCCGCTGCTGGCTAATGGCCTGCTGGTGCCGATCAGCCACTCGATGAACCGTCGGCTGCACGTGACCCCGAAGGCGGTGGAGCGACTGCAGGCCTATGACTACCCGGGCAATATCCGCGAGTTGCGCAATATCCTGTTCGTTGCGGCGACCCATAGTAAAAACGGCCATATCAACAAGGCGCTGATCGATCAGGCGATGGGTCAGTTGAAGCGCACCCTTGAGCAGCAACCGCAGGCCGCCACGGAAGGAGTGGCTCACGGCGAAGCCGGGCAGGACCGGGGTGTGCCTGCGCAGAACGCAACGAACACTTCCGTCGAGGCCTCACTCAAGGAGCTGGAAGCCAGGCACATTGCCGACCTGTTGGCCTTGAATGATGGCAACCGCCGGCAGGTGGCGGGCGAGCTCGGGATCAGTGAACGCACCCTGTATCGCAAGCTGAAGAAATATCAACTGAACAAGCCTGCGTAGTAGTGGAAGCGCACTGACATCAAACAGTCACGGGGTTGGCTGCTGATGTGTGTATTCTGACAGGGAAATCCTGCAGCTGTCCGGTCAGTGCACGATTACCGGCCCGCTGTTTCAAGTCGGGGTTCACTGGTACGGAATAATTCCTCGATGCTCTTGATGATCTCCGGGGCATCCCACTGCCGGGGACCGTAGGCGGTATAGCGAATCCGGCCTTCCGGGTCGACCAGGAAGCTGCTCGGATAGACATCGATTCCCCAGTCTTCCGCAGCCCGGCCCTCGCGGTCCAGCAGCAAGGGGAAGTCCACCCTGACCAGCTTGTGGAACTTCCAGATGGCAGCGGGCGTCTCCCGGACATTCACGGCCAGGATGGTGAACGGTCGGCCTGCCAGTTTTTCCTTCAGGCGCTGCATGCCGGGCATCTCGATGATGCAGGGCGCACACCAGCTGGCCCAGAAATTCACCAGAACGACTTGATTGCGGTAATCCTCGAGTGCGTGCGGCCTGCCGGCAAGATCCTCAAGTTTCAACACGGGTGCCCTCCCGGCAAGCGGAAACGGGTCCAGTTCGTCCGCGTGAGCCTGAGCGGCTGACAACAATAAAACCGTGGCGACGATGAATGATCTCACTGGTAGAAGCCGGCGGCGGCAATGAAGTTTTATAAACATTCTAAATGGCTCGAATGATCCGGCTGTGTGAGCATGGCCCCCCGGTTGATAGGTCATGCGTGTATGTCAGCGTGACAGTTTTGTCATGTCATGCCCTGTCACCACTGTCAGTGAAGTCCTTTGTACTGTCAATCAACAATGTACCGGGATAATAACTTTTTCAACTTAATTAATGTAAGTAGGCATTTTGGCTTCATTACGGCATTAGTCTTGCATTATTGGCGTTCCGAACAGGTGATTACACCTGACATGGATGACACAGGTATTGGGTCTCGCACGATCATGTTACCGACAGGAAAATGGCACGCATACTATCAATTATTCGAATTAGACGTAGTAGCTTTATTGGACAATTATTCCCAAAACCGATTTCAGCTGATTCGCGGTTGTGTGACTTAATGCACAGACCTTGCGGCAACATCTTTACTAGAATCGATGGCCAGTTTGCAGGGTTGTTATCAGAATTACAGGTACGCAGTTAATGAAAAGCGAATTGCAACCGAAGAGTCGAGTCAGGATTGCAACGATATACCAGGGGGCGGCCGCCCTATTGCAACAGGAGGAGACCATGAAACACACCTTTCTCAGTACCAGCCATTTTGCGCGCGCCGCGGCCCTTGTGTTTGTGGGTCTGGCATTCTCAATCGTTGCAATGGACTCCGAGGCAGATCCTCGAAGATGCTCGATTACCCCGCCGACCGCCGACATCATTCAGGGTGAATCCGTGACTTTCACCGGGACCTGGCGGCGTGGCGACCGGCCCTTCAGTGTGGACTGGACCTTTGAGGGCGGCGACCCGGCTACGGCCCAGACCAGTGGTAGAGATCGCAGCAGCTCGGTGAGTACCACATTTACATCCTCTGGCTCGAAACAGGTCACCATGCGGGTGACCGATGAAGATAACGGAAGCTGTGATGACTCCGTTACCGTCGTTGTTCAACCCGGCGGTGGCGGCAACAACGCTCCGGTCGCGGATGCCGATGGCCCCTACAGCGGGACGGTCGGCAGTCCGGTAAGCTTCGATGGTTCCGGCTCGAGCGACCCGGATGGGACCATTGCAGCCTATGACTGGGACTTCGGCGACGGGAATAACGGCACCGGGGTGTCTCCGACTCATACCTATGCCTCCGCTGATACCTTCACTGTGACACTGACCGTCACGGACGATGGCGGTGCGACAGACACTGACACCTCGACCGCGACCATCACCGAGACCGGCGGCGGTAATAATCCACCCACGGCCGGCAATGACAGCTTTGTTATCGACACCGATGTGGTTGCCAGAGACGGCGCCGGCAATGTGCCGGCCCCTGGCGTCCTGATGAATGACACCGACCCGGACCTCGGTGATACGCTGACGGCCACCCTGGTTTCGCAGGCCAGCAGCGGGATTGTGGTGCTGAACGCGGATGGTTCCTTCACCTACACGCCGAACCAGAACGCCCCTGGCTCCGACAGTTTCACCTACGAGGTGAGTGACGGTAGCAACACGGCCCAGGCCATGGTCGACCTGACCGTGCAGACCGGCCTGCTGGTCAACGAGGGCAAGAACCAGTTCAATATCCTGATGAATTACGAGCTGGGCATGCACTGCACCGGCTTCGAGTTTGCTTACTGCTGCGTGCTGCCGCCCTACAACTCGATCCTTGCCCAGGTGGTGCGCACCGACAAGGGCAACAACGACGAGGACTTTCCGATTCTGCTGGAGGGCGATCCGAATCTGGGTAAAGACGTACTGGCCCGGGAGAGCGTGCTGCGCGATCCGGCCCTGGACGGCAACGACAACTTCAAGAAATACGTGCTGCGCTACTGGCACGATGCCCAGCCGCGTAACGACGGCCGCGGCAAGCCGCAGTCCAGCACCCTGATCAGCGCCGTGGAGCTGAACTCCCTGTTCATGTGGAACACGGTCTACGACAAGACCGGCAGAGATGGCAACGGCAGCCTGACCACCGGGACCTACAACGGCTCCACGGATGTGCCTGTCGGCGATGGCTCTCCGGATTTTGGCGGCTATGCCAACGGCTGGATGAACCATTTGTATATCTACGCCGATCCGGACCATCCCACCCCGGCTGGCCCCAATCTCGAGGGCTTCGGCAACACCGGCGTGGATGCGGACAAGATCCACCTGGGCGTTGATGTGGCCTTTCCAGAAGACTGCGGTCCGGCAGGACACCCAATGGGCCCAGTGACCATGGATGCGGACGGCAATACGGTGCCCAACGACTGTGGCGGGCTCTCCAACGGCAACGTGCTGACCTTCTCGACCGACACCGGCACCATTGTCTACACCCAGATGAAGGTGCTGGAGGACTTGCCCATCATGCTCACCTCGCCGCGTATCTGGGAGGCCCTGGGCCTGCCGCTGACCCCCTTCGAGGACAGTATCGATTTCTTCGGCGATCCGGGCCTGGTGGACGAGGACTCGATCCGGCCCTATGTGCAGATGAAGGCCGCGCTGCACAACTACGAAGCAGGACAGCCGGGCGGTATCGGTTCGGCGGTGATGGATAACGGCCAGCCGGTCGTTGGCTTCGGCACCGCGCCAATCGATATCCCCAACTGCGAGCGCTGTCACTCCAATCCGGCTGACACCGTCAACAGCCCGAACACCCTGGAGGGCCAGGAGGCGCTGGTCGATGCGGAGTACCAGTTCTGGAATGCCTTCTATGACATCGACCCACTCGTTGATTCCGATTGGTATTCGCGCCTGAAGAGTGCGGCCATCAGCATGCTCTATGGCCACGACATCCAGAACGGCACCGGCTTCACCGACCAATACGGGACCAGCGGCGCAGACCCGGACGACCCGAGCAACCCTGGCTTCGGGAGTCCGTTCCCGCAGAACACCCGCCTGGGTCACGAGAGTGTGATCTGCCAGAAGTGCCATGCAGACAACGTTATCGCCGTGGTCAAGTCCGCGACCGGTCCGGCCGGGCACTTGATCCCGCCGGTGACCGAGGCGATCCACAACAATCACCGCAATGTGACCGAGCTGAGAGACGGCGAGCCCGGCCCGATCGTCTTCAATGACGCACTCGGCCGTGACGGCGGCTGTCAGGGCTGTCACCCGGCGCACCGTTCCGATGGTGACATGGCGGGTTATCCCATTACCCTGGGCGGCGAGAACTTCTATGCCGATGGGGACAACCGCCTGGCCAGTGGCGGCTGTTTCGTCGGCCGTGATGTGCACTCCAACCCGCTGAAGGACGTCGACGGCGCCGAGACCCCGGAACACTTGAACGCGGTGGGCCAGTGGCTGTCCGACAATGTGTTCCGCGGGCAGGGCGACGAACCCGGTGGTGACGCAGACGTCCGCGGTATCTGGTGCACCAACTGCCACACCCAGCTGAGCCAGGAAATCTGGAAGGCGGAGAACTGTGTCGATCTGATCAATGGTGACTGCATCAACGACGTCCGTGGCCTGCCGACCCTGGCAGACGTGGCGGCGGCGGTCGGGGTCAGCGAGGCCCAGGCGATCTCTTGGCTGGATCCGAAAATCACCAACGCGGTTGATGACACCCACAGGGTCTGGGACCCGGCTGTGGAGGATGCCAACGTGGCGACTATCGAGGCGGGCGCGGCTGCAGGCGACTGCGCGCCGCTCGACGAGGTATTCAATGCCGAGTTCGGGGTGTATGTCTGCGGGGCGACGGATGTCGATGGCAATTTCAGTGTCAATATCCTCGATTTCTGTACCACACCGGACTGTGTGGCCGCCGCGCAGGCGACCCTGACGGATACCCTGGCCGCACCGGTTCCGTTCCGTGCCGCCACCGATGGCCGGGATTACTGGCTGTCGGCCGGCGAGCCGCACTGTGGCGACTGCCACGCGGCGCCCTACACGGAGCAGAGCGGCAACAACAACCCGTTCCCGCCGTTCAACTATCCGCGCAAGGCTTCACTCATGCGCTACTCGCGGGGTCACCAGGACATCACCTGTCAGGGTTGCCACGAGTCGATCCATGGCCTCTATCCGGTAACGCCGACCATCGACACGACCTCGTATGCCCAGGCGGCGAACCTGAATCATGACGGTACACATGGCCCGCTCAAGTGCGGTGCCTGTCACCAGGTAAACCAGCAGGGCATCCCGGAGTGGCACGATGATAACGACGAGGGCGACTTCTCCTTCGGGAACTTCGACACCGCCGTGGGCTGGGCACATACCTTCACCGACGAGGCCGATCCCCGTCGGGATGTGTGCCTGAACTGTCATGAAGATGAGAATAGCGAGGTCGCTGCCGATGACGAACACTGGCTGGAACACACCATGGAGGGCCGGGTGTCGCGCAATATCATGGACAAGGTGGAGGTCCTGCAACTCGGCGCTGTGTCGGGTTCGGTGAATCCGCGTGGCACGGTCTGCGAGGGTTGTCACAGCGACGAGTGGGACGAGGTCTCCTGCAGTGACACCGAATGGAAGCAGCACCTGACCGAAGGGCGCGTGGCCCACTCGGTCTGGGAGACGGTTTCCATCGCCCGCACCGGCACCACCTGCGGCTGGTAATGGTGGGTATCGACACTGTCTGGGTGGTTATGCCAGGCCTGATGGAGGGGAGGTCCGCTTCCCCTCCATTTTCAGGCAGCAATAAGCCTGCGCTGCAGATGGAGTCGAGGAAAACCCGCGCTGACGGCCCTGCAGGTGATCCGTGCTTTGTACCCTAAACCTGAACTGCCGATTTTCTGATCCGGGACTTTGCCATGACACATTATTTCCGTAATTCCATAGTGACTTTTTTATTTGTTGGTTTGATCGTGCTGGTCGCCTCCGGTTACAGCGAGCAACCGAAGGCCGTTGTTTCCAGTCCAGCGGCAGGTACTGTCCCGGAACCGCGTCGTGACGTGATTGCCCGGGTGGGCGACCAGGACATCAGCTACGGCCAGATCAACACCATGATGAACAGCTCAGCGGTGGTGGGGCTGTCGCTGCCGGCGCTCGGCACAGCGCAGCGTGAAAAGGTGCGCATTATGCTGCTGGACAAGGTCATCAGCGCGAACCTGCTCTACCTGGATGCCCTGAAACGGGGTGTCGACCAGGACCCTGTGTATCAGGAGGCCCTGCAGCGTTTCTCGGACGGGATGCTGGCCGCCCTCTACCGCAACAAACAGCTGGCCGGTGATATCCAGGTGAACGAGGACGAGATTCGGGCATTTCACGAACGTTCCATGGCCCCGGACGCGGAACTCACCGACGAGAACCGTACCGTTATCGATGCATCGCTGCGCAAGCAGAAGCTCGAGGACCGCAATGCCGCCCTGCGTACCCAGCTCAGGGCAGGCATCACAATCCACGTGGACGAGCAGAACCTGGATCCCGAACATGATACCTCGCATCAGGATAGCGATGTCATGGCCAGGGTGGGCGACCAGGCCATCAACTGGGCCGAGGTCAAATCCGTCCTGCTCACGGCAAGCAAGCGCAGCGAGCTCTCCGCTGGCCACCTGGACCCCGTCGCGGAACGCCTCAAGGCCCTCGACAAGGTCATCGACACCCGCATCATGGCCGATAAGGGTCGCGCCGCCGGCCTGGAACAGGACCGGGTGTACCAGGCACGTTACAAGGAATATCAGAAGACGCGTTTGATCAACCATCACCGCGGCAAGCTGCTGGCCGGGTGGGAGCCGGACCAGGCAGCAATCGACGCCTATTACGCCCGTCACCAGGCCCGCATCAGCGTCCCCGAGGAGCGCAAGCTCCAGATGGCGGTGCTGGAGGACAGGGAGACCGCCAGCAGAATCAAGGGCAGGGTCGAAGCCGGCGAGATGACCCTGTATGAGGCGGCACGCGACCACTCGATCGATCCCAACGCACAGCAGCATCTCGGGGAGATGGGCTGGGTCAGGAAGGGCACCGGCTTTGCGGAACTCGACGCCGTCACCTTCGCGCTGGGTCCGGGCGAGATTGGCGGTCCGGTCGAATCCCCGGGTGGGTGGCACCTGGTCAAGGTGCTGGATATCCGGGAGGCACAGTTCCAGGATATCGCGGATGACAATACCCACAAGCTCACGCGGCGCACCCTGATGCGCGAGCAGCTGAACAACTACGTGGTGGCATTGAGAAAAAACGACTTCGAGGTGACGGTCTATGAAGACCGGCTTAAGGAATTATCCCGGGCCGAAGCGGAATGGATCGCCGGCCTAGAAGAAAAGGCGCGCGCGTCTACCTCACTGAGCAAGCAACGCGAGGATGAGTTCCGGCAGCTGTTGGGACAGTAAAGGTGTCAGGTACCTTTAATGTATCTTCGGCGGCCGCTCCCGGCATCCATGCCTCCCGCGGCACTTGTTCATGGCCCAGGCCAGCCTCTCGACCGGTTCCCGGTCTCACCTTCTCCATGCACATCGCGCTCGCAATGACGTGATGCATCAATAAATCAGAGGTTCCTTAAACCGTCCCTGGTATAGATGACCCTCGCCGGCTGTGTGGCGGCAGGCATGCCAGCGTTGCGAATGGGTCAGTGTCAGCCAACCCGGTATATTTCGACAGGTCATCGTCTTTACGCGGCCAGAGAGCCATGTGCCAGTGGTTTGGCATAATACAAAATGCCAGTATGCGCATATCGAAGCGATTCCAGGCATCGATAAGGAGCTGTTCGTAGGCCTGGTAATCGGCAGGAGAATGAAATATCTGTGAACGCGCGGTTGCGCGATTGAGGACCTGATATACAATACCGCCGGTTGCGACTCGTCGTGGCCTTCCCATGGCATACCCTCCCTGGTGCGCATCATGTATGGCTATGTGGCGTATCCAGGATAGTATACGACGAAAAAATAAATGGGAGTTTTTCCGGTCGATCTCGATGAGAAAAAGGTTCCTGACACCTTTGATTTCCGGTCTGTTGTTGCTGGGCGCCTGCGACGACGGGTCATCCCGGGGCGTCCCTGAGGCCACACCGCCGGCAGCGGTAGCTGAACAACGGCCGGATGACATGATCGCCCGGGTGGGCGACCAGGTCATTACCTTCAGCGAGATCACTGCCACGATAAACACTGCGGCTGCGGCGGATTCTTCGATCCCGGCCTATGGCACCCCGGAACGGGATGACTTCCACTTGACCCTGCTGGATAAGTTGATCAGCGCGAACCTGATCTACCTTGACGCCCTCAACCAGGGCCTGGACCGGGACCCTGCCTACCGGGGCATGATCGAGGTGCACTCCGATGCAGAACTGGTCTCGCTCTATCGCGAGACGGCCCTGGCGCGCGAGCCAACGGTCTCTGACGCGGAGGTGGAGGCGTTCTACCAGCGTTCCGATCAGCCGCAAGGGGAGCTGACCGACGCTATGCGCACCGCCATCATGGCAACGCTACGCAAGCACAAGCAGCAGGAACAACCGGACCGCCTGTGGGCAGGGCTGCGTGAAGGCATCGAGATCGCAATCAACGAGACCGCACTCGACCCCGGGCAGGATGCGACCCGAGCTGCCTCGGAACGAGTGGCGACGATCGGTGTTGAGACACTGACCTGGGGGGATGCGCAACGGAAACTGCCCTCATTGCACGCTGCCGTCACAACACAGGACCGGCTTGAGCTGCTGAATAACTTTGCCGATTACCGCATCCTGGTGCAAAAGGCGAGGGCGGCGCATCTCGATCAGGACCCGGTCTACAAGACCCGCATCCATGAGATCAGTAAGAACCATCTGGTCAAGCTGCAGCGTCGCAAGCTGCTCGCCGCGATGGAACCCTCGCCGGAAGAGATCCGTGCCTATTACGCCGACAACCGCCACACGATTGCGACCCCCAGGATGCGCAAGGTCCAGATGGTCGTGGCCAAGACCCGGAAACAGGCCGTGGATATCTTGAATAGGATCGAGGCCGGCGAGCTGACCCTGTCGAAGGCCGCGGCAGAGTATTCCATCGCGCCGGGGGCCGCCAGGAATCTCGGGGAAACCGGCTGGGTGGGCAAGGACACCGGTTCTCCCGCACTGGATGAGCTGACCTTTGCGCTGGCGCCCGGCGAGATCGGTGGCCCGGTTGAGTCGTCGTCCGGGTGGCACCTGGTCCTGGTGCAGGGCATGCGCCCCCCGATCCATGTTTCCATCGGCAACGAGGCGACACACCAGGAGGTGCGCCGTCGGCTGCTGCAGGAGCGCCTGGATAAATACACCGACGACCTGAGGCTGGCCGGTGCAAAGGTCGAGATCTACGAGGACGTCATCCGCGAACAGGCCCGCCGGCGGTAAAGGTGTCAGGAACCTAATCTGCGCACTGTATATATGCGTTTTCGGCGGTTGCCCTTGCGCACATCATGTGTGGTGTATAACAAGTCAGAGACATAGTATTACAGAAAAATATTCGGGAGTTTTCCGGTCGGCATTGAAGAGAAAAAAGGTTCCTGACACCTTTTCATGACAGGCATGACAAGAATGACTGTCAGTGTCATGCCGAAAATGTCAGTTAGCATCTGCTGATATTTTAATCAATATTTAAAGTCAGTTGCTTATCAGCGTAGTCATGCTGGCATGACAAATGCTCACAATTAAAGTCACTGAACGAAGTCAGCGGGCAAGGTACGGCAACACCGGACTTGACCAGAAGACCCAGAAGAATTTGTTAATAATTACGACACAGTCCCGGCACCAGGCTTGCTTGCAGCGTCGTCAAGAGTCGGGGACATAAAAAAGGCACCATTAAGAGGAGATGGGCATGAGAACAACGACACAGTCGCGGATAATTCGAGGCTTCCTTGCGATTGCATCCGGTGCGATTGCAGTGTTGGGCATGTCTGGCGCAGTGGTAGCAGCCAACTGCACCATCACGACGGTTCCAGAGCCGCCAACCATCACCGTCGGTCAGTCAGTTGATTTCACGGGGAGCGTCTCCGGCAAGAGCCCGCATACCTATGACTGGACGTTCGCGGGCGGTACTCCCGCTACTTCTAGCCAAGAAACGGTCACGGTGACCTATAATAGCACCGGTAGTTTCCAGGCCACGCTCGACGGTACCAACAGTGCCAAGAAAAACACTACCTGCAGCGCCAGTGTTACGGTGACTGTCAACGACGCCGGCGGCAATCAACCCCCGACTGCCGCCGACGATTCCTACAACACCACGGAGGACACGCCGCTGAGTGTGCCCGCCCCGGGTGTACTGGGTAACGACAATGACCCGGACAACGATCCCATCACGGTGGCCGACCCGCGCACCAACGCGCCCACCAGTCAGGGCGGCACGGTGACCTTGAACACGGACGGCTCGTTCGACTACACACCTGCCGGGGGATTCACCGGTGACGATACCTTCACCTACCAGGCAACCGACGGTGAATTCACCTCAAACACGGCGACGGTCACCATCACGGTGAACGCAGTCGGCGGCGGCGGACCCACCGCCCGCGGCGACGCCTACGCCACCCCGATTGGCAAGACCCTGAACGTGGCGGCCGATCGTGTGTCGGGTGTCCTCTAAAATGACTTCGGCGGCACCCCGCCACTGATCGCGGTCAACCTGGATACTGCTGTGACTCAGGGCAGCGTGACCCTGAACCCGGATGGCTCGTTCGACTACACCCCGGCAGGCGGCGCGGTCGATAATGCGGTGGACACCTTCACATACCAGGCGCAGGATGCCCTGGGCGAACTGTCCGCTCCCGCGACGGTGGCCGTTCAGATCCTGTCCGACCAGCCGGACTTCAAGATGACCATGAACTACGAGCTGGGCATGCACTGCACCGGCTTCGAGTTCGCCTACTGTTGCGTGCTGCCGCCCTATAACTCCATCGTGGCGCAGATCACCAAGCCGCAGACCCTTCCGACGAATGGCGGGCAGGCCCCCGACAACCAGGCGGCGCTGTTCCCGCGGCTCCTGGATGCGTCCGACACCGTGGGTCTTGACCTGCTGGCCCGCGAAACGGTGCTGCGAGATCTGGAGCTGGACGGCGCGGGTGAGTTCAAGAAATACCAGGTGCGCTACTATCACGACGCGCAGCCACGCCTGGAGGGCCAGGGCAAGCCGCAGACTTCCACATTGATCAGCGATGCGGAGGGCAATTCACTGCTCTACACGGATACCCGCGCGGATTCCGCTGCGATCGGCCCCGACGGACAGCTGCTCTACGGATTGTATGCCGGTGCGGCCTACGGTGTGTGGCAGGGTGACGGCGACTATACTGATGCCACCGACAACTACGCCAACGCCTGGCTGAACCACTTTTACATCTACGTGAGTGCGGAACATCCGACACCGGCCGGGCCCAACCTGGAAGGTTGCGGGAACACCGGCATCGAGGCAGACAAGATTCGCCTCGGTGTCACCGGTATGGTTGAGTACCCCGCCAATGTCGGCGCGTCCCTGCAGCCCCTGGGTCCGACGGGCAGCGCGGCGCCATTTGATAATTTCCTGACCTTCTCCACCGACACCGGCACCGTGGTGTACACCCAGATGAAGGTGCTGGAGGATCTGCCGGTGATGCTGACCTCGCCGCGCATGTGGGAGGCCCTGGGCCTGCCGCTGACCCCCTTCGAGGACAGCATCAACTTCTTCGGCGACCCGGGCGCGGTGGACGAGGACACCATCCGGCCGTACGTGGCCATGAAGGCGGCATTGCACGAGTATCCCTCCGGTGATGCCGTGATCGGCAGCAACGGCCATCCGGTGATCGGCTTCGGCACGGCGCCGATCGATATCCCCAACTGCGAGCGTTGCCACTCGGCACCGTCCATCAACCCCAACACCTTGCAGCCGAACGTCAACAGCCCGAATTATATAAAGCGTGCCGGCGGGCCCGACCCGTACGATCCGCTGACGACCCCCACGGGTCTGGACCTGGAGCCGCTGACCGACCTGGAGTACCAGTTCTGGGTGGCCTTCTACACCATTCTGCCGGGTGACTCCGACTGGTATGCGCGTCTGAAGTCGGCGGCCATCAACATGATGGCCCTGCATGACGACGAGAACGGCACCAACTTCACGGCCACCTATCCGGGTTGTGGCCCCAACCCGGCCGATTGCGGACCGGCGCCTGACGCGCAGAACACCCGCCTCGGCTTCGAGAGCGTGATCTGCCAGAAGTGCCACGCCGATAATGTCATTGCCGTGGTCAAGTCGGGCTGCAGGGTCGACCCGACCAGCACGGTCCTGTGTCCCGACGGCGGTCCGGGCACGCGCCAGATCATCCAGCCGATCACCGAGGCGATCCACTGGAATCATCGTGGCACGGATGAGTGCACAACTGCTGAAGGATGTGGTGTGATCTCCTTCTCCGACGGGCTGGGTCGTGACGGCGGTTGCCAGGGCTGCCACCCTGCACACCGTTCCGACGGTGTCACCGACGGCTACCCGATCACCCTGGACGGCGACAACTTCCAGGCCGCCGGTGATAACCGCCTGGCGGCCGGCGGCTGTTTCGTGGGCCGTGATGTCCATTCCAACCCGCTGAAGGACGTCGACGGCGCGGAGACGGATGAATACCTCAACGGTGTTGGTCAGTGGCTGCAGGACAATGTCTCGCAGGGCCAGGCGGGCCTGGCCGGCAGCGACGTCGACAATCGCGGCATCTGGTGCACCAACTGTCACAACCAGTTGGGCCAGGAACTGTGGAAGGCCGAAAACTGCACCGATCTGATCAACGGCGAGTGCATCACCAATCCGCGTGCCGGGACCACGCTGGCGGCGATTGCATCGGCGGTCGGGGTCAGCGAGGCCCAGGCCATCGCCTGGCTGGATCCGACCGATACCAACGGGCTGGGCGATTTCACCCATTCCACCTGGAACCCGGATGTGGTTGCCAACCCGGATGCCAACGTGGCGATCATCGAGGTCAGTACGTCTGATACCGGTTGCGGTCCGCGCTTCCCGTTCCTGGTGCCGCGCTTCGGGGTGTATGCCTGCCTCGACTTCGATGGCGACGCGGGTGGGGCCGTGGGCGGTGCGGGTGATCCGAGCGTACGCATCCTGCAGGGCTTCTGCACCACGCCGGACTGCGTTGCAGCGGCTCAGGCGGAGCTGGATCTCGAGGGCTTTGGCAGTATAGCGGCGCCGGTGCCGTTCGATGCCGCCACCGACGGTCGTGACCACTGGCTGTCGCCGGGCGAGCCGCACTGCGCGGACTGCCACGCGGCACCGTTCACCGAGCAGAGCGGCAACCTCAATCCGTTCCCGCCGTTCAACTACCCGCGCAAGGCCAGCCTGATGCGCTACTCGCGTGGCCACCAGGACCTCACCTGCCAGTCCTGTCATGAGTCGATCCACGGCCTCTATCCCGTGACCCCGACCATCGACAGCACCTCCTATGCGCAGGCGGCGGCCCTGAACCCGGACGGCTCCCACGGTCCGCTCAAGTGCGAGACCTGCCACGAGGTGAACCAAAACGGCGTTCCGACCTGGATGCAGGGCGTGATGTACAACGGCAAACGCGTCCGCACCTTCGAGAATGCGGTCGCCTGGGCGCACACCTTCACCGACAACGTGAGTGTGTTGCAGGATGGCGGGGTCTGTCAGAACTGCCACAATGACCGGACCAACAAGATCTCCGAGACCGCGGGCAAGTGGCTGCGCCACTCCTTCTTCGGCCGTGTCAGCCGCAAGATCCAGGACAAGGCCGAGATCGAGGCCCTGGGTGATGTGGCCGGTGGTCAGTACGTCGATGCCGGCACACCGCAGCCGTTGTATGACACCGTCTGCACGTCCTGCCACCAGCTCAACGGTGGCCCGGATGTGGGCTTCCAGAATCTGGTTGCATGTAATGACGTGGATGGTAGCGGTACAACCTGGAAGAACCACCTGATCCAGGGCCGGGTGTCGGAGAAGGTCTGGGAGTATGTCTCCGAGACCGAGGCCGGCTCGACTTGCGGCTGGTAGCAAGGCAGGAGACAGGAAACCCGCTCCGTCGGAGCGGGTGATTTAAACCCGGAGGGGAAGGTCACTTCCCCTCCATTTTTTTGTCTACAGGGATGTGGGTACTGCTGCTAGAGGCATCCCAGCCGTAGTCGTAGGTTGATGAGATGGTCTCCTCCCCCTTATTAACGGCGTCGCAATGCGCCATGATGGAGTTGTAATCAACCATCAGAAAGGAGGAGAAGACCATGA
>CAMYJI010000020.1 GCA_947258545.1 uncultured Ectothiorhodospiraceae bacterium | reverse complement strand
GGCGAAACTGCGCACCGACCTGCCCGACCGCATCGTGCCCTGCAATGTCGGCTCCTGTAACGACGATTACCTGGAGCTGTCCGGCACCAGCATGGCGGCACCCATGGTGGCGGCCACGGTGGCGCTCATGCTGGAAAAGGATTCGTCGCTGACGCCGGCGACGGTCAAGGCTCGCCTGATGCGCTCGGCGCGCAAATTCGCGGATCATGCCACCGCCGTGGGCGCAGGCGTTCTCGACATTGACGCAGCCCTAAATGAGACGGGCGCGGTCGCCGGCGATGCGCTGTCACCGCTGATGGCGCGGGCCGGGGACGGCGCCGTGCTGCTCATCGAGGACACCGCCAGCCTGTGGGGCGATGCGACCTGGGGGGCCGGGAATATCTGGGCCGACGGCAACACCTGGGCTGACGGAAACCTCTGGGCCGACGGCAACCTCTGGGCCGACGGCAACCTCTGGGCTGACGGCAACCTCTGGGCTGACGGAAACCTCTGGGCCGACGGCAACCTGTGGGCCGACGGAAACCTGTGGGCCGACGGCAACCTCTGGGCGGATACCGTCAGCGGCGACCAGCCCCTCTTCGATACGGCGGGCAGCGTCGTGCAGCTCGCGGACGATGAATGAGGCAACCCGGCCGATTTAACGCGACTGTTATGTGAACCAGTTCACAGTTTCGGCCGGCGCGGCCGGCGCGCCCGCACGCTCGAAAATTGCCCCGGCATGATTGAATGGTGTCGTCCTGCAGGAGCGTGTAAAGATGAAACACAGTTCGACCGTTACGTTACTGGCCGCAATGGCCCTTGTCGCGGGCCTGAGCTTCCTGGCTACGGAGTACCGGAGCACGGACGGGCTGACCGCCGAGCTGCAGCCGGCGTCGTTCATCATCAGGGGCGAGTCTCTGGAGACCGTGCGCGCGGCTGTGCTGGGCTCCGGCGGCGAGATCACGCATGAGCTCGGTGTCATCTCCGGCGTTGCGGCAACCCTGACGGCCGGGCAGCTGGCGGACCTCCGCGAAAGCGGCCTTGCACTCCGTTTCTATGAGAACGGCACCGTTGAGACCGCGGCTAAAGGCGGTGGTGGCAAGGGTGGCGGCAGCACCAACGGAGGCGGAAATTACACCGCCATCAACACTCATTACGCTCAGCTCGTCAATGCGGATGACCTCCACTCGATGGGCATCACCGGCGCCGGCATCGGCATCGCCGTCCTCGACACCGGCCTGTGGAAACACGACGGTATTCGCTACGACACCGCCGGCAACACGCGACTCAAGGCATTGTACAACGCGATCACGGATTCGGAATCGTCGAGCCCGCTATCCGGGGACGACCCGGCGGGCCACGGCTCCCACGTCGCCAGCATTTCGGTCTCCAGCCTGATGACCGCGGATGGTCTCTACAACGGCATCGCACCGGGCGCCCACCTGATCTCGGTCCAGGCGTTCGACGAAAATGGTCGCGGGACGTATGCCGACGTCATCCGCGCGATCGACTGGGTGGTCGCGAACCGCAAGAAACACAAGGTTCGCGTAATGAACCTGTCGTTCAGTGCAGAACCCCGCTCGTGGTACTGGGACGACCCGATCAACCAGGCCGTCATGGTCGCGTGGCAGAAAGAAATCTTCGTCGTGGCATCCGCGGGTAACCGCGGCCCGTACGCGATGACGATCGGCGTACCCGGCAACCTGCCCTACATCATGACGGTGGGGGCGATGACGGATAACTACACGCCCGAGGATCCGACGGACGATACGCTGGCGACCTTCTCGTCGGCCGGCCCGACATTCGAGGGATTCGTCAAGCCGGAGGTCGTCGCGCCTGGTGGCCACGTGCTCGGACTGGTACAGGGCGGCTCGACGCTCGCGGAGACTTTCCCCGACTATTACGTCCATGACATGTATTTCGAGATGTCGGGCACGTCCCAGGCGACGGCGGTCGTATCGGGCATCGCCGCGCTCGCGCTGCAGGCGGAAGCCTGGCACGGGGTCGATGCGCTCAAGTGCAAGATCATGTCGGCCGCGCGGCCGGCCGTCACCGGCAATGGTGGAAACCAGACGCTCACCTACAGCGTATTCCAGCAGGGCGCCGGCCTCGTTGACGCGCACGCCGCCGTTTTCAACCAGACCGTCGATTGCGCCAATCGCGGCCTGCACATCGACAACGATATTGACGGCTACCAGCACTTCGGCGGCCGTGCCAACCGTGACGCCGACGGCAGCTATTACCTGCGCGGCGATGATCTGGACTCCAAGGAATCCGGCTATACCTGGACCGACGGCAACCTGTGGGCGGATGGCAACATCTGGTCGGACAGTTATCTCTGGTCTGATGGCTACGCGTGGAACGAGCCGTATCTCTGGACCGACGGCCTCGGTGTCGACGGCAACCTCTGGACTGACGGCAACCTTTGGGCCGACGGCAATATCTGGTCGGATGGCTACACGTGGACCGACGGCAACTTGTGGGCCGACGGCAACGTCTGGTCGGACTCGCTGTCCGAAATGGCCTCCATGAGCACCTGGGTCGACCCGGAATAATTCTCTCTTTGCCCAAGCGATTTGCCCCCGCCAGTCGGGGGCTTTCTTTTGGCCGTTTTCTGCGGCGGGATCTGCTGGCTTCCGTCAGAAGAGGACGAAGTGCCCTGCCTGCGAGCCCTGCCTTTCGAGAATCGTGATCCCGGCGTCCTGGTGTGATTTCAGAGCAATCCGACCTTCTTTTATCGTTTTATTCAACTCTTGCGTATTACTTGACAATCACAGGTTGTACCCGATAAATTTCTTTACTATTAATATTTAATTAACTTGCGTATCAATTTACAATCAACGACATGCCAAAAGACCCGTCGACTCGTGATGCGATTCGCGACTTCATCGCCGACAAAGGATCTGCAACGAGTCGGCAACTCGCGGATCACCTGGGCATCACGCGGCAGGCGGTCAGCCTGCACTTGCGCCAGCTGCTCGCTGACGGGGCGATATTCAAGACGGGATCGACGCGAGCAGCAAGGTATTTCCCGCGTGAGGCTGCGGCCCCGGAACGCCGGCTGAGACGCGACCTTGACCTTGCCGGCCTCGACGAGTCCACCGTTTATGAAGACGTTGCGATTGTCCTCACACTCTCCAGGCTAGCTGACAATGTCGAGGCGATAGTGCACTACGCTTTTACCGAGATGCTGAACAATGCCATCGATCATTCAATGGCCGATCAGTGCACGATCGAAGTCCGGCTGGATGCCACGCGCCTGTTTTTTGCCGTGAGAGACCGCGGCATCGGCGTATTTCACTCGATCGCGGATAAGTTCGAACTTCAGGACGAACATGCGGCGATGATCGAGCTGGTCAAGGGCAAGACGACTACACAGCCCGATGCACATTCCGGTGAAGGCATCTTCTTCGTTTCGCGGGCGGCCGATCGTTTTGTGCTCCGGTCCCATCGGCTGCAGCTCGAGTGGGATCGCTTTCGCGATGACGTATTTGTTTCTGAACCGCGCTTTTTGAAAGGAACCCGGGTGCAGTTCGAGATTGGCATTGACTCACGAACTCGCCTCGAAAATGTTTTCGCCGAATTCGCGCCGGAAGAGTACGACTATCAGTTCGAGAAAACCCGCGTGCTCGTGAAGCTGCTTCGGCGTGAATATGTATCCCGCTCGGAAGCCAAACGACTGCTGCACAACCTCGACAGATTTTCCGAGATCGAGCTCGACATGCGTGACGTTACGAGTATGGGGCAGGGATTCGCCGATGAGGTCTTTCGTGTATTCGCGTCCGCACACCCTGAGATTATCATTCGCACTGTAAATACCGGTAAGGCGATTGAAGCAATGATCCGGCATGTCGGCAGGAAAGCCCACTGAGTCTATTTCAGAAAATGGCGCGCCCGACAGGATGGATTCCTCGCTGCCCTCAGTCGGAACGTACCAGTTCGAGGCTTTTTTCAATCAAGTCGAGTCTGGCCGATCGCACCGGAAACGTCGCGTAGGCTTGTCGCGTGAACGTCGGCGCATCGACTACCTCGTGCAAAAGCCCCATCTCAACGTCTTTGTCGACCATTCTTCGTGGCAGGTAGGCACTCCCGCCGATCAGGCTAATGTATTCGAGCGCCATCTTGGCATGCGAGACACGGGTAATGGCCTCTGAAGCATCAGGAAAAGTGCGGCGGTGATCAAGCCCGAACGAAAGACCCCAGTCGACGAAAACGTAGTTGTCTTCAAGCGCCTTTTCGACCGATAAACCGCTATCACTTGATACAAGAATGAACTCCACCGTCGCGATCTCACGAATCTGCATGATGTCCAGCTGAGCAGGTTCCAGCAAGATTGCCACGTCCAACGTGCCGTCGATGAGCTTCCGAGTCAGAAAGTCAGGTGTCTGCGCCTCGGCAATGATTGCCAGATCGGGATAATTGCGCCGAAGATCATGCAGCCACCGCTGCAACAGGACATCCCAAAGTCTTAGGCTGCCGCCTATGACCAATTGCTGGCTCGCTTCTGCCAGCGAGACATCCTGGCGTGCCGCGCGCCATGCGGCGATGAGCTTCTCGGAGTGCCGAATTAGTCGACCGCCCTCCGGAGTCAGGCGCATTTCCCGCGTGCTGCGGTCAAACAGCGTCACGCCCAGTTGAGCTTCGAGCGACTTTAGCCGGCTGCTCACCGCTGCCTGCGTAACAAACAGAGCCTCCGCCGCACGGCCGAAGTGGCGAGTCCGGTTGAGCTCGAGAAACGTCCGCAGGAGTTCAAGATCCATGACTATTTATAAGATTGTTTTGTTAAATTAGCAAGTTTTTTTAGTTAGCTTTATTAATTACGTATCCCTAAAGTGGCATCAGCCTGCCGGGTAACTCCGGCCGGGCCTGAGTTGTATGCCACCAATGGAGGCTCAAATGAGCATTTATTTTCGACAGTTCGGCCGTCTGGCCGCGATTCTGCTGCTGACCACCGGTGTCACGGTTGCGGCGGCACAGGACGATCTGCGTGACACATTGTTTACCCAGACCGACGAGGCTTTGAAGGCTGCAAATGACGCCCGCGCCAATATCCTGGCGCCGAAAAGCTATGCAGAGGCCGCAAAATCCTATCGCTCAGCCGAAGACAAACTGCAGCGCGGCCGCAGCATCGACAGTATCAAGTCAGATCTTGACGATGCCGCCAAAGCGCTGCGCCACGCCGTAGACGCAACCCGCTTGGCCAATGTCACACTGACATCAGCTATCCAGGCGCGTGACGACGCTGAAGCAGCGAACGCAGAGTCGTTCGCTGCGGCCCAGTGGCGCGAAGCCGAGGAAAAATTTGCATCGGCAGCCAGGCGCCTGGAAGACGGCAACGTCAACTCCGCGAAGTCCCGCGCCAGGGATGCCGAGGAACTCTTCCGCAACGCCGAGCTCGGCGCTATTAAAGCGAACTATCTCGATGAGACGCGGCGCCTGATCAAACAGGCAAAAGAGACTCGGGTCGATCGTTATGCGCCGAAAACGCTTGCCAAGGCTGAAGCGCTGCTTAATCAGGCCGAAAGCGCTTTGACAACGGATCGCTACGACACCGACGAGCCGCGCAGCCTTGCGCGCCAGGCGAAGTACGAAGTCAAGCACGCCATGTACCTGGCGCGCGAGCTGAAACCCGTGCGTGATCGCGACGTTAGTCTCGAGGAATTCGCGCTGGCCAATGAGGCGCCAATCGTGAGTATTGCCGGATCACTGGATCTCGTTGCTGAATTGGACGAAGGATTTGACGCGCCCACGAAAGCAATTATTGGCCGCGTCGAGGAACTGCAGAAGGAATCTTACGAGCTGAGCGAACGACGCAGCCAGATCTTCACATTGGAGGATGAGCTTCAGCGACTCGAGAAGGAACTGGGCATCCAGTCAAACCGGCTTGCAGCACAGGAAGCCCAGCGCCGCAAGTTCCGACAGATTGAGAGCACCTTCAATACAGACGAAGCGCAGATTCTGACGCAGGGGCAGAACATTCTGATTCGGCCGATCGGCTTGGTCTTCGCCAGCGGCAGCGCCCAGATTGAGACTGAGTATTTCTCGCTTCTGCGAAAAGTCCAGGATGCAATCAGGGTTTTTCCCGACAGCCACATCGTGGTTGAGGGTCATACGGATTCTTTCGGTGGCGATGCCACGAACCTGGTGCTGTCACAGGCCCGAGCGGAAGCCGTGCGTAAATACCTGTTGGCAAACATGCGTGATCTTCCGGCGACCGACGTAGAGTCAGTTGGATATGGCGAATCGCGACCCGTCGCGAACAACGAAACGGTTGAGGGCCGTGCCAAGAATCGACGGATCGACGTCGTGATCCGGCCAAAGACCAGCGTGCAAACAGCTAACACCAATTAGTTCTTGGTAGTCGTGGCCCGACGTTTCGTCGGGTCGCGACGGCCGAGGTAAGACCGATGACAGCCCAATCCGGGAGTCCGTCACGCCATGTCAGATTGGTGTCTGCGAAAACCGCCTACTCAGAAACAGCGGGAAAAAAGCTCGTTGAATCCAAGGCGAAATTCGATGGCGTTAGAGCCGCGATCAGACACGCGGTCGCAACGGGAAGCCTCAAGCCCTGCACGAAGCTGGAGTGTGCGCAGCGCGCGGTGGAAGCGAGAATCACTATCGCCGAAGCGCGACTCGAAGCGCTGCAGAAATCAGGCGGGGAAGGATGGGAGCACCTCAGGGACGAACTGGAAGACGCCTGGGAGGATCTATCGCATTCAATGAACAAGCTCGTCGCTCGGATCAAGGATGGATCTGTCTAGCACGGTCGCTTTTCCCCGATCGCCGTTGATGTTGATGATGCTCTTGATCGACACGGTAATTGGCTGGTTTGCGAGATCAATTCTTCGAACTTCGAGGACTGCAAAATGAATTGTAATCACCGTTACGTGAATTTATTGATATCGGCAATCTCGGTAATCTGTATGGCAACCCCGCTGGCAGCTTCTGCCACTGAAGACGATCCGGGAGCCTGGATCACGTTTTCGACAACAGACGCTTTCAAAACCGACGGTGAGGACAGCCGGTGGCGGTATTGGTTCGATGCCCAAGCGCGATATTTTGATCTGGGTGGCGGGGTCAATCAGTGGCTGGTACGCCCAGGTCTCGGCTACGAGATCAGTGACAACGTCAATGGTTGGGTCGGATACGCGCGTTTTCGAACCAGAAATTCTGCCGGCGAAGTTGCGGACGAGAATCGATATTGGCAGCAGATCGATTGGACTGCCGGCAGATGGAATAGCGGACGCCTGTCGATGCGTGTCAGGTTCGAGCAGCGCTCGGTCAGCGTTGGTGATGATGTTGGCTTCGTTCTTCGCTACATGGCGAAGTATATAATGCCAATCGGTGAGAGCGGAAATACGAATCTGATTATCGGAATCGAGCCGATCGTCGATCTCAGAGACACGGATTGGGGTGGCGAAGCCGGTCTCGGCCAGAACCGTACATTTATGGGGTTTGGTCGGCGCCTAAGTGACCGGTTTTCCATCGAAGCCGGCTATATGAATCAGTATCTGTGGAGAGATGACGCCGAAAATCGAAGCAATCACCTCGGCGTTCTGAGCTTCAAGGTGATATTGTGATTGTCGGATATTGCTCAAGTACTGGCCGATATCTATCGAATAGCCTCGTGCTCGTGGCGTTAGCGAGCTACTTCGCCAACTCCGCCGTAGGCGCGCAGGAGATCGCCTGGGAAGGCGGCATCACGACTATTTATCAGGATACCGATGACAATAGGGCGGAGGCTGAATTGACTGCATCCGCAGATCTTTTCGCCACGATAGAGCAAGAGCGTGGCGAGTGGTTGCTTTATATCGAGGCGAGCACATCGCCTGCGTCGAACGGCGTTTCCGCTTTTTATCCCACCGTAAACGGCGATGCGGGTTCCGTGCTTACCGCCGGCGGGAACGGTGGGGTGCAGATTTCAGAACTTAACTACACGTTATTTATGGAAGATGGTCGCTCAGTGATGTTGGGCCTGATTGACCCGTCCGCCTGGCTCGACCGCGGCCGAATAGCGAATGACGAGAACAAACACTTTCTGAACGGCAGTTTTGTCAACAACGCGACAATTGCTTTTCCGGACTATACATTGGGCGGTGTATTCCGCGTGCTTGGCAACGATCGACGACCGGAAATAACCATTGTCGTCTCCGGCTCCGATGGCATCGCCGACACGCCGGATCGGTCCTACCAGGATTTGCTGGACCTTAATGATGATGGTCGCGGCGTGTTCCTCGGATCCGGGGCCAGCTGGCTGAATGACAGAACCTCATGGCGGATCGGTGCCTGGCTCAGAAACGACGATCAGAACGTCGAAGACAACATGGTCGATGACGAAATCAACTATGGAGCCTATGGTGTCTTTGGCTGGCAGTCCGGTGAAAATGCAATAAACGTTCGCGCTGGAGTGGCCAATTCGTACGCATCTGTCGCCGACCGGTTCCTCGCCGTCGCGTATCAACTGAGGACGCGCCGTGGTGTCCTCGGGATAGGCGTTGCTGGCACCAGGATAGCTGAACGTTTTAGCGGGTCGGGTCGCGAAAATGCTCTGGATTCCGAGATCTATTTTCGTATTCCGGTACTCGACGACAGCGGCCACATAACCCCGTCAATCCAGTACGTGGAAGTTCCTGCTTTCGATGCAACCGACTCTGCTCCCGGGTCATCAGCAATTGTCGCAGGCGTCCGCTTCCATTGGTCATTTTGATCCTCGGGTAAAGAAAATGAATTCAAATTCCGAGATTCATACTTTTGGTTGGCGGGAGTGGGTCAGGCTCCCGGACATTGGTATCAAACAAATCAAAGCGAAGGTAGATACCGGTGCCCGCACATCGGCGCTGCACGCATTCGAACTGCGCGCATACTCCGAACACGGTCGTGATCGAGTTGAGTTCCGTATTCATCCACTGCAGAAAGATCTCGACACTGTGGTCACCTGTAATGCGGACGTGCTCGACAAGCGAATAGTCACAGATTCCGGCGGACACAAGGAAGAACGGTTTGTCATAGAGACGACTTTGGCGATTGGCAATCTTGCATGGCCAATCGAGGTAACGCTAACGTCTCGCGATGACATGCTGTTTCGCATGCTGCTGGGTCGCACCGCGATCAAGAATCGAGCGCAGGTAGATCCGGCGCGCTCATATCTTGTTGGCAAGAAGAAACGATTTAGGAAGCGTAGCAAATGAAGTCGAAGAACAAGCCCATTAAAATCGGCGACACTCAGATCAACCCCGGCGATCGGGTCAATGTCAGCTTGCCGGTCGCAGATCTGTACACGTCTACATCGCTCAGTATGCCGGTGCAGGTTATCTGCGGCCGCCAGGCGGGACCGGTATTGTTCGTCTCTGCCGCAATCCATGGTGATGAATTGAATGGTGTGGAGATCATTCGTCGCCTGCTGAAACGAAAGACCCTTCGATCACTTCGCGGAACCCTGCTCGCCGTGCCTATTGTGAACGTGCACGGATTCCTGGACCAATCGCGCTACTTACCGGACAGGCGCGACCTCAACCGTTCGTTTCCTGGTAGCCCGAAAGGCTCGATTGCAGCGCGGTTGGCACACACCTTCAATCAGCAGATCCTGTCCAAAGCCGACTACGGTATCGACTTGCACACAGGTGCCATCAATCGATCCAATTTCCCCCAGATCCGGGCGAATCTCGACGATCCGCATACTCTCGAATTCGCAGGCGCTTTTGGCGCTCCAGTAATCATCAATTCGAACATTCGCGACGGGTCCTTACGCGAATGTGCATCTGCGCGAGGCATGCCGATGTTGATCTATGAGGCAGGCGAGGCATTGCGGTTTGACGAGACGAGTATTCGTGCAGGAGTTCGGGGTATCTTCAGCGCAATGCGCCACATTGGCATGCTGCCGGCCAGCAAGCAGTCTAAACCCGTCACTCCCATCATCGCACGATCAACCCAGTGGGTGCGCGCCAGCAACAGTGGGATCGTGAGTGGCAAGGCGAAATTGGGCAGCATGATTACGAAGGGCCAGCGCCTCGCGACGATAAGTGACCCTCTCGGCGAGGCCGAGGAAGATGTGCTTGCGCCTTTTGACGGGATTGTCATCGGCCGCAGCAATCTGCCGCTGGCTCATGAGGGCGATGCGCTATTCAACTTGAGCTCCTTTGCAGACGTGCCGACGGCCGCCGATGTCGTTCAGTCGTTTGCATCCGTTCATGACGATCAATCTATAGGTGCCTGATCAGCACCTAAAGTCGCAAATAATTCGATACGGGATACATCTATGAAAATCGGAATCCTTTCAACAAACAAAAACCTGTATTCAACGAGACGGCTTGTTGAGGCAAGCAAGGAACGGGGACACGATGTTCTCGTTATCAATCACAAGCACTGCTACATGAACATCACAAGCCACAATCCAAGCGTTCATTTGAAGGGCGAAGAGATCACCGGCGTGGATGCGATTATTCCACGCATCGGTGCGTCGATCTCCTTTTACGGAACGGCTGTTGTCCGGCAGTTTGAAATGATGGGCGTTTACTCAGTAAACGAGTCTGTTGCGATAACCCGCTCACGAGACAAATTGCGAGCATCGCAGCTCCTGGCCAGGCGCGGGATCGGCCTTCCGGTGACCGGTTTTGCTAACTCACCCGACGATACCGAAGATCTGCTGAGAATTACGGGCGGCGCGCCCGTCGTTATCAAGTTGCTGGAAGGGACGCAGGGTGTGGGCGTCGTATTAGCGGAAACCAGGAAGGCCGCGGAAAGCGTCATAGAGGCGTTTCGTGGCTTGAAAGCGAATTTCATGGTTCAGGAGTTCATTGCCGAGGCCGGCGGCGCGGATATTCGATGCCTGGTTATTGGCGACAAAGTAGTTGCCGCAATGCGGAGGCAGGGAAAAGAGGGCGAATTCCGCTCGAACCTTCATCGTGGTGGGTCTGCCAGCCTCATTAAGATCACGCCCGAAGAAAGGTCGACGGCTGTGCGATCAGCAAAAGTGATGGGGCTCAACGTTGCCGGTGTCGACCTGCTGCGATCGAACCATGGACCCGTGGTAATGGAAGTAAATTCCAGCCCGGGGCTGGAGGGAATTGAAACGGCAACAAATAAAGACATTGCCGCCATGATTATCGAGTTCATCGAGAAAAACGCCAAACAGGGTAAGACCCGAACGCGCGGCAAAGGCTGAATCTGCCGCAGAATAACTATCTAGTTTATGTATTCATAATGTTGGACGAAGCAAAAGAATTCTGGAGTTACGCGCTGGCTACCGCACCGAGTGGCCAGGCGATTACGGTGGGGCAGATAATTTCCGTCCTCGCTTTGCTGATAGCGGGCTATTTCGTTGGCAGATTCGTTGGCTATATTCTTGGTCGTCGGCTTGCCCACACAAAGCTGCGCGCTGATGTCATTCATACTTTGAAGCGGATCGTGTTCTTCTCGATCTTGCTGCTCGTAGTGCTGACTGCTCTCAGCCTGCTCGGCATTCCGCTAACTGCTTTCGCGTTTGCCACCGGTGCAATTGCGATTGGCGTTGGTTTTGGCGCTCAGAACATTATCAATAACTTTTTCAGCGGCTGGATCCTGATGGCGGAGCGCCCCATCCGCATTGGAGACTTCATAGAGTTCGATGCCTGGCAGGGAACCGTCGAACGTGTTGGAAATCGATCGACCCGAATTCGCAGAACTGACGGCGTGCACTTGTTGGTGCCGAATAGCCAACTGCTTGAGCGAACTGTTGTTAACTGGACGCTGGTTGATCAGGAGATTCGCACGACGGTACGCGTTGGCGTCGAATACGGTTCACCCGTTCGGGAGGTCTCGAAACTCTTTTTGCAGGCGGTGACTGAACAGGATCAGGTCAAGAATGACCCGTTACCCAATATCGTGTTTGAAGATTTTGGCGACAATTCGCTGATATTTGATGCCTATTTCTGGTGCGACGTGACGGGCGAGAGGCTGCTTCGCGAGATTCGAAGCGATATCCGTTACCGCATCTGCGAACTTTTCGCCGAGCACGGAATCGTGGTGGCCTTCCCGCAACGCGACGTGCATCTTGACTTGAAGGAACCTCTGCAAGTCCGAATCACATCCGCGGAAGAAGGCAGCATCCAGGAGACCGGCAAGCCACAATGAAGATGGTCAAACCGACACGACTTGTTAAGGGCAATGAGAGAATTTGTCGGCGAGCGTCTCCGGCTGCTTACTAACAAACACGTCCTTACGCGCCCTCAAACGAAGAAAATGGCGCGCCCGAGAGGATTGACTCGGGCCTTCGGCCCTCGCCCTTCGGGCGGACTCACTTCGTTCATGCGTCCCAATCGCTACGCGATTGGTCGAACCTGTGACCCCTGCCTTCGGAGCACTAAACCTGTCTAATGTGTCAGTCGTTATTGATCGGCGAAAATCGATATCTTACTGATATATAAAGCGTAATCCGAAATTCGGTTAGACGTCGATTAACGCCGATCGGCCCCTTTTGTGTCAGTCACCGCCAAAACTGGTCACAAAATTGGGTGCGATTCCGCGCCATTTCTTGTCCTGTAACCCATCGTAAACTCACCGCCATCAAGACATCAACCGTGTCTTTTTTGGCGGCAAGACTCTCTCCGGCTCCACGGCTCGCCAGCAAGGCTGCTGAATTACACAAAAAAGTCACACGAGCCGCTGATAGCAATTGCGTGATCGATTGGCACAAGGCCGATATCAATTCACCACCGTCAGCCACTCAGCTATCAACGCAGGCTTTCCCTCATCCTCAATCTCGATAGCCACTTCATAGTTCAGACGGAATTGACCGGGCTTCGATTCCTCGACGGAATCGAGTTTGATCCGACCTCGAATCCTCTTGCCAACACGGACCGGCGCCAGAAAACGGACCTTGTCGAAGCCGTAATTGATCCCCATCTTCGTGCCCTCAATACTCACGCCGACGCCCTCATCAAGAAAATAGGTCAGCAATGACAGCGTGAAGAAACCGTGTGCAATTGTTCCGCCGAAGGGGGTCTGCGCTGCGCTTTCTGGATCTATGTGGATGAACTGCGAATCACGCGTTATCTCGGCAAATGAGTTAACGTCTGCCTGCGTGACCTCTACCCACGGCGATACCCCGATTTCTTCACCAACATGATCTTCAAGCGTGTCTCTAGTGAGCAATAGCCCCATTGCATTCTCCCTCGTGGCGAAGTGTTGTGTGCGTGGTCGTAAGAAAATCCTCGATAGCAGAAACGCAAGAAGACAGGCGGGTCAGGATGAACAAATGCCCGCAGTCAAAAACCTTGACTTGTGAATCGGGAATCAACGTATTGAGCACTCGAGCGTTCGACATCGTCACGATCGGATCGTCCTCTCCCGCCATGATCAGCACGGGCTGCCGAATACGGTGCGCACGAAAGATGCTGGTCCAGCCAGTCATCGCATACAGCTGATTCAGGTAACCTAACAGCGAGGGAGGTGACATTAAACGCGCGTAGCGGCCACGCAGGCGTTCGTCTGAGCGGAAGTCACCGCCATAGATTGTGCCGGCGATTCTCTTGAAATAGCCGGCGGAGAGGTATCTGAGCGGCGTAGCCATGTGCAGCATGACGCGCAAAGACGGTGGCACCATGATATGCCCGGTGGAAGTCGCCGCAAGCAAGAGCTTTTGACATCGTTTCTCATAATCGAGCGCAAACTGCTGAGCCAGCCCCCCGCCCCATGAAACCCCCATGACGAACACCTTGTCGACACCGAGCCTGTCGAGCAATCGGGCTGTCAGTTGCGAGAAACCCGACATGCGTCGGAACCTGTGTGACGCATCCGAACCGCCGACCCCCGGAAGATCAAACGAGATCACGCGGTGTTTCGTCATCCTGCGCATGAACGGCTCAACTATGTCCAGCGATGCACCAATGCCGTTGAAAATAAGCAGGGGCGTGGAGTGCGCATTCCGCGGCCGGGTCATAGCCACTCGCAAATGCTCGCCGTCGATCGTCTCATAGGAATGATAAATCTGATGCGGCTCGATCTGGGCGGTCGGGCCGGCGGACATGCGGTCACTTTTCGTGGACATAATTTCCTGGAGCCGCCCGCAGTGGCGAGAATATTTTATTACCTCTCTTTTTGGGAGCAACTCGCTCCGTGGCGTTTAGCTTCTTTAGCCAAGTGACCCAATATGGCCACCACGAATCGTCGTGTTCGGTTGCGTTTTGCAGCCACTCCTCAGGATCCTCGGGGGTTTCCGGATTTGTCATGAACCGCCGTTTGGACGATCCGGGAGGATTAAGCAGGCTCTGTATATGACCAGCGGTACTCAGAACGAAGGTCGAATCACCCGGGAACAGCTGTGTCGATCGATAGCATGCCTGCCAAGGTGTGATGTGGTCTGTGGTGCCGCCCGTTACGAAAACCGGACATCGCACTTTGCGTATATCCAAGGGAACGTCGCGTATCGCCATCGCACCTGGGTTGGCAAACGGCCTGTCTTTCAGAACGTTTAGAAAGTCGCTGTGTAATCGCGCCGGTAACCGGGTAGTGTCGCTGTTCCAGTACAGCACATCAAAAGCGGGCGGCTTCTCGCCCAACAGGTAGTTATTGACGACGTAATTCCAGATCAAGTCATTCGGCCGCATCCAGCTGAACACTCGCGCCGTGTCTTTGCCATCAAGGACTCCTTTGCGGGCCGAGCGTTTGCGCGCTGCCTCTATGACGTCGTCACTCATAAACAGATGGGCGACGGTATCATCATCCTGCGAATTCAACACGTTGACCATTAAAGTCAATGAGGCGACTTTGTCCTGTCGCCCAAGTGCTGCCATGTAGCAGAGTGCGGTGGTAATTGTAATGCCGCCGGCACAAGCTCCGACGGCATCCAGCTGGCGCTGCCGTGCGATAGAACAGGCGGCATCTATCGCTTCTTCGAGCGCCTCCACGTATTCCGCGAGGCCCCAATCACGCTCTTCTGCCGTAGGGTTACGCCAGGAAATCATGAAAACCTGGAAGCCCTGATCAAGCAGGAATTTCACGATGCTCTTTTCCGGCGAAAGATCATACACGTAGTACTTGTTGATCTGTGGAGGAACAAAGAATATCGGTCTGGAGCGTACTTTATCGGTTGTCGCACCATATTGAATCAGCTCAGCGATCGGATGCTCAAAGACGACCGATCCCGGTGTCGTCGCGAGATTCGACCCAACTTCGAACGGCTTCCCGTCGACCTGAGTGGGCATTCCGCCGTTGACAATAATGTCGCCAATGTAGTTCTTCATTCCGCGGGCAAGACTGCCCCCCCGTGTTTCCAAAGCTCGCCTGAGTGCTAATGGGTTTCCCACTAGAAAGTTGGTCGGGGCCAGCGCATCGACCACTAGTTGCGCGACAAATCTGGCACGCTCCTGGTCAGCATCACTGAAATCTACATCGTCAACCCAAAGGCCAATCGAGTTCTGTAGCGCCGTCCAGCCTTGGGCGAGGCGCCGAAAAACGGGACTCTCCAAAAATGCTTTGTCCGCAAAGCGCCTGTCCTTTGGATTCAGCTCGATCTCGGACTCGCCTGCCAGGATGCGTACAATTTCGGCAGTCAGGCTCGCGGTGTGCTTCACACCGATTGCCGGTTGCAACACAAGTTGCTTGATCACGGCCATGCCTGTGGACACAAAGTCGCGCGTTCGCATTCCAATGACCGGGTTCAGAACATTGGCGTGATCCAACGCCGCGTCCTCGGTGATCATCAACCTGCTTTTCTGTTTACCCATGGTCGGAAAATATCGTTCAGTTTTCGTCCTGCAGCGCGCCAGTCATGGACTTGCCAGGCGCCAAAGCGGCGAGAGGAAACTCGTCAACACTTATCACCTCATCCTTCAACTGCCAGTATTCGCGCAATTTCGCGCCCTCTAATTCGTTAATCGTCCCCTCCTTAATGGCAACCTGCAGCGCATGTTGCCGGTTTCCCACAGACAGTCCTCGCTTCACGTGCTTCGTTACTCCTCGTTCTAGTGCCTCTGCCTCAGGAATTCGCGCCAGGGCTTCCTCCATCTGAGCTACCGGGTCACTCTTATCCCGGTCGACATAAACCCCTGCCGTCAATCGGCTGCGGGCTTCCGACGTTGCCAACATGATGCTTGCGATCCTGTGGGTAATTGAGTCCGAAGGTGGTCGATACGGCCGACCAAGCGGTAGCACAACCAATCGCAACAGGTTGGCAAGGAATCGCGACGGGAAGTTTTGAAGGATTGATTCGAGGCGCTGCTGTACGATGAATAACGAGTCTTGAAATGCCCAGTCGATCAATGGTCGATCGGCTGCTGATTCGCCGTCATCTCCAAATCGCTTTAACGACGCAGATGCCATATACAGGTGGCTGAGAATGTCTCCGAACCTGGCGGACAACGCCTCCCTGCGTTTCAGTTCCCCACCAAGTGTCAGCAACGCGACGTCCGCAACAAACGCGAATGCGGCACTCATACGCGATAGCTGGCGGTAGTAATGTGTGAGTGAGACCTTCCTTGGCGCGGGCGCGAAACGCGCACCCGTCAGGCCATGGCCAAAGGCGCGCATCGCATTGCCGATTGTGTGCCGGATATGTCGAAACAGGGTCTCGTCAAATTTTGCCAGACCCGCTTTTTCGTCCGTATCGGCCGCTGCGCTCATCTCGTCCAGAACGTATGGGTGGCAACGGATGGCTCCCTGGCCAAAGATGATCATGCTCCGTGTCAGGATATTGGCACCTTCGACGGTCACTGCAACTGGCACTATGCGGTAGCTATTTTGCAGGTAGTTCTTCGGGCCATCGCAGACACCACGCCCGGCATGAACGTCCAGTGCGTCGTTGATGACCTGTCGCATTCCCTCGGTATTGTGGTATTTCAGGATGGCAGACAGCACAGCCGGTTTTTCACCCTGATTCAGGGCGACGGCTGTTAACAACCGTGACGAATCCATTCGATAGGTATAGCCGCCAATTCGCGCCAGCGCCTCTTCCACACCTTCGAACTTGCCAATAGGCATGCGGAACTGGGTACGGATTCGCGCGTATGCACCGGTCGTAAGGGTGGCCAGCTTTCCTGCCGCCGTACCCAGTGCCGGCAGCGATATCGCGCGACCAACCGACAAGCAATTCATCAGCATTGTCCAGCCATTACCGACTTGCGCTTCCCCGCCTATGATCCAGTCCATCGGCACGAATACGTCCTTGCCACTGTTCGGACCGTTCAGGAATGCGCCCCCGGGCACATGTCGAGCGTCGATGCTGACACCTTCCGTGTCGCTCGGTACCAGGGCACAAGTTATGCCGAGATGTTTTTCGCGGCCGAGCAAGCCGTCTGGATCGACCGCCTTGAACGCAAGACCGAGAACTGTACAGACAGGGCTGAGTGTGATGTAACGCTTTTCCCAGTTAACGCGAAATCCGAGCGTTTCGTTGCCTTTGTACTGGCCCTTGCAGACAACGCCTGTGTCCGGCAGCGCGCCAGCGTCAGACCCGGCGTGCGGATTGGTCAGTGCAAACGCCGGCACTTCGTCACCGCGCGCCAGTCTGGGCAGGTAATACTGCTTTTGCTCCTCGGTGCCATAGTGCATCAGGAGTTCACCCGGACCGAGTGAGTTGGGTACCATTACCGTGATCGCAGCCGAGACGCTGCGCGTCCCGACCTTCATAACAACTTCTGATTGTGCGCGTGGCGAGAATTCAAGGCCGCCGTATTTCTTCGGGATGATCATGCCGAAGAAGCCCTTCTCTTTGAGAAATCTCCACACGCTATCGGGCAAGTCGTTCAACTTGTTATTGATCTCCCAGTCATCGAGCATGGCGCATAACTCCGAAACCGGTCCATCGAGAAAAGCCTGTTCCTCTTCGGTGAGTTCCGGGCTTGGTGCGCGCATCAATTCATTCCAGTCGGGGCGCCCACTGAATATCTGTGCGTCCCACCAGGTCGTACCCGCGTCGATTGCCGCTTTCTCTGTAGCGGACATCGGCGGCAAGACGGATCGAAACCACTTGATGACATGTCGTGACAGCAGCGGCCTGCGGATTGCTCGTACGTTCAGCACTATCAAGACAGCAATTAACGCGAAGCCGAGTACGGTGAGAAGGGTAGACATTTTGGTTGTCTCCTTTACATACAATCGTTCAGGCGGGAAGAGTGTAGTCCTGATACATTTCGCGGAGTTTCAGCTTGCTGATCTTGCCGGTTGCCGTATGTGGAATCTCGTCGACGAAGACCACGTCATCGGGCATCCACCATTTGGCTATCTTGCCGCGCATGTGATCCAGAACGGCTTCTTTTGTGAGATCAGCGTCCGAGTCCGGAACCACGATAAGTAGCGGTCGCTCTGCCCATTTCGGATGCTGCACACCGATTACGGCTGCTTCGGCAACTTGCGGGTGGCCAACCGCAACATTCTCCAACTCAATGGAGCTGATCCATTCACCGCCTGACTTGATCACGTCCTTGGTGCGATCCGTGATCTGCATGTAACCGTCCGGATCGATGGTGGCCACGTCGCCGGTTTCGAACCACCCGTCACTATCATGAGCAGAGCTCTTATCGAGCTTGTAATAGCCGTCCGCGACCCAAGGACCTCGAATCTTCAGGGAACCAAATGCCTGCCCGTCCCAAGGTTGTTCAATATTGTTGTCGTCGGTGATTTTCAGTTCCACACCATAAACGGGGCGCCCTTGCTTCGCGCGAACCGCCTGCTTTGCATCATGGGCCAGGGAATCGAAATCAGACTTTGGCGTACACAAGGTTCCAAGTGGTGAGGTCTCAGTCATGCCCCAGGCGTGGAACGTCTCAACCCCGTGCTTTTCGCGAAATTCATCCATAATCGAGAGCGGACATGCCGAGCCCCCAACGACTGTGCGCTCGAGTGTGTCCAGTCTCTGCCCCGTCTTGGCGAGATGCTGCAGAAGACCGAGCCACACGGTCGGTACGCCCGCAGCCATTGTGACGCCCTCACCTTGCATCAATTCAGCGAGAGCGCCAGGATTACCGGACTCAGGGCCTGGCAAAACGAATTTGGCGCCAACCATTGGTATCGTGTAGTTCAATCCCCAGGCGTTCGCGTGAAACATTGGAACTACAGGCAACACGGTGTCACCTGCCCTCAACCCCATGGAGTCAGGTAGTGCTGCCGCATAGCTGTGGAGCACGTTGCTGCGGTGACTGTAGAGGACACCCTTTGGATCACCGGTCGTTCCGGACGTGTAGCAAAGTGAGCTTGCTTCGTGCTCGTCCAGATCAGGCCAGTCGAACCCATCCGAGTGCGATTCGATAAGCTCTTCGTAGCATAGCGCGCCAGGTAAAGAAGTCTCGGGCATGTGATCTCTGTCGGTCAGGATGACGAAATGCCGGACGCTCTCAAGCTGTTCAACGAGGCCCTCCAACAGCGGGACAAGCGCTGCATCGAAAAAAAGGCACCGATCCTCTGCATGATTGACAATGAAGCTGATCTGTTCTTCAAAGAGCCGCGGATTAATCGTGTGGCAGACGTAGCCGGCGCAGGAAACGCCGTAATACAGCTCAAAGTGGCGGTAGTCGTTCCATGCCAGCGTTCCGATGCGGTCAGAAGGCTTTAGCCCCAGGTCGGACAATGCGTTCGCGAGTTTGCGTACGCGACGAAAGGCCTCCGTGTAAGTGTAGCGATGGCGAGGGTTATCGTGCGTAACCGAGACGATCTCGCGACTCCCGTGCTGCGCGTCCGCGTGCCGCATGATCGAAGTGATGGTTAGCGGTTGATTCATCATTTGACCACGCATCATTGCTCTCCTCTTGTCAACTAAGGGACCCGGCGACCGTGCCTGAAATGCGCATGGCAGATGTGCAGGGCCTACTGCCGTTCCCGATGTGGTGCACTACCAGTTATCAAAGTAATCGGGCGGCAGCTCTATAACGCCGTGTTCCTCTGCGTAGGTTCGATATAAGCGCTGCATCTCCGCGAGTCGATCGGGATTTTGCTTCGACAAGTCTCTCAGCTCGCGGGGATCATCCTTCAAATTGAATAGACGCCACTTCCCGTCAGAAAAGTGCTCGTTTATTCTCATGATTTTCCAATCCCCACGGATCAGTGCTCCATTGCCAATGAGTTCAAAGCCCAGGGGTCTATCATCGGCATAGACATTTTCACTTCGGCCCTCTGCCAGAGGCATGAGCGATCGACCCTGGATCGGGTGAATATCCCGTTCGCCGTAGCGATTGCCGGGGTGCGAGACCCCCGCCAGCTCGAGAAAAGCAGCTGGCAGATCCATCACCGAACAGAGCGCCTCGGAGCGCGTTGCGGCAGGGATTTTTCCTGGGAAGGACATGATCAATGGCACGCGTGTGCCACCCTCGGACACCACCCCCTTGTAGAGGAACAGCGGCGTGGAACCCACCTCGGCCCAGGGTAACCCGTAAGAGAAAAAGGAATCCTCTCTCCCAAGATTGGCCAGGCTGTTGTCGAACTTGAGCCACAGCCACGTTCGGTACACCGACAGCTGCAGGCGTGACATGCCAGCCGGCAATCTCGTCTCCAAATCGGCCCCATCGGCGCCGTTGTCCGACAGAAATACGATCAGGGTATTGTCCAGTTGACCGCTGCGGCGCAGATAGGCAATGAGCCTGCCGATGTTGCGATCCATATTCGTGACCATGGCCGCATACACGGCCATTTTCCTGGCCTGGATACGCTGCTCTTCCGGCGTCAGCGAGTCCCAGGTGGGGACACCGGGCCAGTGCGGCGGTAACGTCAGCTCCTCGCGAATCAGGCCGAGGCGCTTCATCTGTTCAAACCGACGCGCGCGCAATTCATCCCAACCGGATTGGTAGGCGTCTTCGTATGGCTCTATGTCTTCATCGGGCGCCTGCAGTGGCCAATGCGGTGCGGTGTATGCCGCGTACGCGAAAAAGGGTCGCCCATCGCCCCGATCTGCTTCGAGAATCTCGATCAACTTGTCGGTGAACAGGTCAGTCGAATAACCGTCGGGCCGTTCCACCGGTTCACCATTGCTGACAAAACTCGTACTACGAAATGGCAAAATCCCCTTATTACTGAAATGGTTGCCGGAGCCTTCGAGCATCGCGAACGTTCGTTCGAATCCCCGGTCTCGAGGCAGCAGTCCGGGACCCCTTCCCAGGTGCCATTTCCCAGCCATGTAGGTGCGGTAGCCTGAATCTCGCAGCAAGCGAGCTACAGTGACAACTCGTTCGTTCAGGTGCCCTTCGTAGCCGGGCTGGCCCGCCTGGTTCTCTGCCATGAGTTCCTTCATGTTGCCGAGTCCGGCAAGGTGGTGGTCGACACCCGTGAGCAACATCGCTCGAGTCGGCGAACAGGTCGGTGCGGCGTGAAAGTTGGTGAATGACACCCCGGATTCTGCTAATGCATCAAGTGAGGGCGTCGCGATCTCGCTACCGTATGCTCCCAGATCGGAGTAGCCCAGGTCATCCGCCACCAATAGAAGGATGTTGGGTCGATCTGTGGCTCCGGTAATTTCGAGAATACCCGCCGCTTGCGCGGCCAGGCCTGCATTCAAGAGAAGTATTGCGCCCAGGATTCGCGTCAGCAGTCTTGCGGCCCCAATGAACTGCGTAGTGGTCATTCAGCACTTATCGCCTGGCACGGAATTCCGGGCCATCGGCTCTTGTTCCGCCGCAGAGATTGAATGCTGGCCTGAATCGGACGGTCGATTGCGGTCTGAAACCGGCTCACCTGCATGATAGTCGCGGTAGAGGTCAGGCAAGAACCCGGCCAGATGCTGCATTTCCATCGCGCAGTGAACCAGAAGGTCGCGCGCCATTGCTTGCGCCGCAGCTCGCTTCGCGACCGCACGCGATCCGAGAATCCTGTTGACCAGACTCTTTTTTGATAACGAGCGAAGCTCTACGTCACCAAGCCAGAAGCGGCTGCGCATCTCGCACCCTTGCTCCGTTTCGCGAATCAGGTGAATGAGGCGCGCGAAATCAACTGGTTTGCCGAAAAAGCCGACACGCGCACAAACCGCAGTAGTGACATTGGCCTGTTTAAACTTCGATTCATCCAGGTGATTTTCTCCGGGCGAACGGAATGCTATGGATATGTGGTGATACGTGCACCCGATATACTCATCAACATAGGAAACATTGCCCACGTACTTTTGGCGATCCGTAAGACCCGGGACGTCGCTCAGCTTCTGCTCCATCGTTGCACGGACGTGCGCCCTCGGATGCCATAGTTTGTAGCGCTCCTTCTCGGCGCCGTGCCAGGCGAACCACCAGTCGATCATCGCACCGGTTACTCTCGGCATCGGCGTCAGCACAGCGACGAACAGCTGCCCGTTATCGAGGCGCGTATATCCTGTTTCCAATGGCAGGTATCCCGGCTGCAACAGTTCTGCCGCCTGTTCGTGGACGAAGCCAAGATCTGACGAAACCGGCCCTTCGAGAATCGCCTGTGCAACAGGCTCTCGGAGGGGGGCCATGTCGGGTTGCCAATACTTGGCGTAAGGCTTGCCGTCGAGGTCGCCTGATCGCATGCCCAGATAACAGTCATGTCTCACGTGTCGAGCTCCCGTGGTACCGCGAGATGAGCTTGCACCCTTCTCTGCCGTCAATTGTTATTAGTATCGGTACCCTACCTCCACGCCGTAAGTGCGAGGCGCAATGGGCACTACATTGACGGGCGATCCGAGCAGCCCTGCTTCAACCAACAAATGGGAGAACGCCTGCTCATCGCCGAGGTTCTTGCCAAATGCTGAAACGCGCCACCGATCGTCGCTCGATACGTACGTCAATCGCGCGTCGTAGGTTCCGTAGCCTTCCTGCATCTTGTCCGCATCGTTCTGGGCACGGAAGAAGATATCGTCCTGCCAGTGATACCGGCCACTGAGTGTCAACCGGCCATTGTTGAGGTCCCAGTCGTAGGCAGCGCCGACATTGATCTCCCACTCCGGTGCCCGAGGAAGTCTGTTCCCCGACAGATCCTCCAGTACCTGCAGCGGCGGCGGATCGGCCGGGTCCTTGGTGACGAAACTCTTGATCTCGGCATCAAGATAAGCGACGAACATATCCAAAGAGAGGGAATCGGTCGCAAGAATCTTGCTCTCAACTTCGAGGCCCCGGATCTTTGAGGAAGCCGCGTTCTGAATGAAAGGAGCGCTTTCAGTAACACTGAAGAGCTGCAGGTCATCGTAATCGTAGTAGAAGGCTGAAACATTAAGCTCGACACGATTGTCAGCCAAGCGGTTCTTGCTGCCGATTTCCCAAGCATTGATCAACTCTGGATCAAACGTGGCCTGGTCTGGCGAGTTGATGTTAAGACCACCACTCTTATAGCCGGTCGAGAATGTAAGGTAGAGCATACTGTCGTCATTGACGAAGTAATCGAGGCCGATCTTGCCGGTCGGCTCTTCCCAGGTTTCTTTGTACGCGCCGCTCTGTGGAAAACCTACGAGGATCAGGCCGTTTGTCAGATCTTCGATATTCCGGAAGTTCGTCTGCCCTTGTTTTTCGTCAACAGAGTAGCGCAGACCAAAGGTGCCCCTGAGCTTATCTGAGATTGAATAGGATGCCTGTCCGAACAACGCCCATGATGTACTTTCGATATTGGAGTCAAAACTGAACAGGGTACCTGTCGCGCCGGGAATCGAAGCGTTTGGTTCAAAAAGTATTTCGGTATCCTTGTCGCTCACATCGTCACTGTAATAGAACGCCCCGAGGATCCATTCCCACTTGCCCGATGAGTTAGACGTCAAATTAAATTCCTGTGAGAACTGGCTGGCATCTTCGACGCGTCTTTTCGTGTACAGGTCCAATTCGGTACGGTCGCCATCACGAAATATGTCGGTTTCATTGTTGAACCATCCGGTGATCGATTTGAATGCCACCGATTCAAGGTCCCAGGTAACCGTCACAACAGCTCCGGAAACCTGTTGATCCGTGCCTTCATTGGCATTTGTCCGGATAGCATGCAAGTCGCTGGAAGGTGGCAAGGCACCGGCATATGCGGGGCGAAAACTCGGCACACCGAAAGGCGTGCCGGCAAGAGGAGGCGGCTGGATGAGACCCACCAACGTCGCAGCTGGATGCTGGTTGAGCGGATTGATCGTTGGTCCTACGCCGCCGGTTTCGGCGGCATACAGACTGGCGAGGATTTCAACGGTATCGCTCGCATCGATACGCAACTGCCCACGTATACCCCAGTCATCGGCATCGTGACTATCATCCCCGCCGCCGGGCCACAGGTTTTCGACGTAACCGTTCCGTTCCTCCCAGGTTGCCGTTAGCCGGGCAGCAACACGGTCACCCATCGGACCGTTAATCACGGCACGCAAGCGTAAGTGATCATAGTTACCGAAAAGGACATCCCCAAAGGCCTCGAATTCCTCGTGGGGCCTCTGCGAGATGACATTGATAGAGCCGCCAGTCGCATTCCTGCCGTAGAGCGTCCCCTGCGGCCCGCGCAGCACTTCCAGCCGCTCCAGGTCGAAGAAACTCAGCAGCGCAGCCGACGATTTGCCAAGGTACACACCATCCATGTGCAACGCGACACCCTGATCGGCGCCGCTGGTCGTTACATCCGTTCCGATACCACGCAACGTCACGACCACCCCGGAAGTGAAATTGCCCGTCGTTGTGAATTGCAGACTCGGGACCGATTGCCAAAGGTTTGCGATCTCGGTAATACCTTGCTCGTCCAGGGCGTCTTGGCTAAACGCAGTAATCGCTAACGGGACACTCTGAACATCTGCTGCCCTTTTCTGGGCGGTGACGATCACCTCCTCCAGAGCGCGGGACTCATCTTGCTCCTGCGCCAGTGCACTTGGCACAGGGGCGATCATCGCCAACAGCAACAGTGAGGCCTTTAACAGGCGGATCGGTTTCAAACGCGTATTGACCTGGTACATCTTTCACCCCCGTTTAAGGACGATTGCGGTTCCTTATCGCTTTTCGGCCCTGCTCCACAGCTACGTCCGTCGGCATGGACGCAGTATATTACACGTGTGTATAGTATACATTGATATTATCCGAATGTATAGCAAAATGTCAACTAGGTTGTTGGCGCGCTCAACACGTCGCTGACAAACGCGGGCCGTTCGGCATGCAGGTATGAATCTCGGGCCTCTTGAGGCAAGCTGAGCGGAATCGAGAGTGTTCTTTGTCGGGATGTGCGGCCACACTGGGCGGCTTACCAAATTGCAGGAGCAAGCGCTCTATGAGTCAAGCGAGACGACGAACCAGCAAAGTCGGCAAAAAGCCAGCGGATGTCGCAGAGCAGACAAAACGCAATATATTGAAGGCGGGTCTCGAGTGCTTTGCCGCCGCTGGCTATAACTCAACATCATTGCGGGAGATCGCGCTGCAGGCCGATATCTCTCATGGTTTGCTTCGTTACCACTTCGGGTCCAAGGACGATCTTTGGAGGGCCTGTGTTGCTTTTGTTACCGATCAAGTTGCCGATTCACAATTATCGGTACTGGATCAGGTTACGCCGGAAAACGCCCTGGAGTCGTTTGAAGCGATCGTACGGGTGTTCATCGAGAGTTCGGCGCAATACCCAACACTGTGGCGGATGCTGGCTTTCGAAGCGCTCAAAGACAGCGACAGACTCGACCATGTGTTTCAACTTGTCTGGCCTATTCACGCGAAGATCGCGCCCTTGTTCAAAGTTGTACAGCGACAGGGACATTTGCCGAATTTCACCAATGAGAGCTTCTTCTTGTTTGTGGTCTCGTTAGGTGCCCTTCCGTTCGCCCTTGCTCCGTTCAGCAACAGGTTGTGTGCAACAGATATCTTGTCGAAGGAACAGCGCGAGAATCACGCGAATCTGGTCATTGACACGTTATTCGGCCGACCAGAAGGGCACAGAACTTGAGATTCCCAATCCATCAAGGAACTGCCACTCTGACAGTGCTGCTAAGCATCCTCTGCATCTTTTGATCGACGCTCACACTGCGTGTTTGCGAGATAACCTGCGCATCTCTGCCGAAACACCGCCATTTCTTCAGCGTCCCAGCGAACGAAATAAAGGCCGCTCTCAAATCCCGGTTTGACCGCCTTCACTTGTCTTGAGACCCAGCACGTCTCAATATATCACTTCGTTGTATTGTATATCGATACATAAATGACCCTGCGCGCTGCTCTTGTGGGCTTGACAGGCCAAGACCAACGCATCAGAATAGCCATGTAATGGTACAGTTGTCCTGATAATTGGTACACTTATACGGAGGACGGCGACGATGAGCGGATGGGAGCAAGGAGACTGGCGCGACGACGGCTTGTGCCAATTCGAGGAGTCAAATCTCGAGAACAACATGGGCCTTGAGTTTTATGACCTCAGCCATCCTTGGGGCCTGGGGCAACCGTGCTGGCCGTATTTCGAAGACGTCAAGATCGAGCGTCTCCACAACATGGCCAAATCGGGAGTGCTCACACAAAAAATCACGACCGTCATGCACTCGGGTACGCACATCGATGCGCCCGGTCACGTTGTACCGGGTACGGCATTCATGGATGAGGTGCCGCTGCCGTACTTCTTTGGTACCGGTGTCGTCGTTTCAATCCCGAAAAACAAATGGGAGATCATCACGGCCGAGGATCTCGAGAACGCGAGGCCTGCAATCCGCGAAGGCGATATCGTCATCGTTAACACGGGTTGGCACAAATACTACGGCGATAACCAGCATTACTACGGCTATTCGCCAGGCTTCTACAAGGAGGCTGGGGAGTGGTTCGTCGAGAAGAAGGTCAAGATGATCGGCTCCGACACGCAGGCACTAGACCACCCGCTCGGCACGGCTATCGGTCCACATGGGCCGGGTGCGCCCGATGGATTGCTGCCGAAAGTTTGCCAGGAATATTACGAAACAACGGGGCGTACGGTGCTCGAGGATTTCCCGGAATGGGAACCCTGCCACAACGCCATTCTGTCACACGGCATTTGTGGGTTCGAGAACATTGGCGGCGATATCGACAAGGTAACTGGTAAGCGAGTTACTTTTGCGGCTTTCCCGTGGCGCTGGAAGAAAGGTGATGGCTGCATCGTTCGCCTGGTTGCCATGATAGATCCGAGCGGCAAGTACCGGATCGAAACTGGCGACGCGGGCTGATGCAGGTCGTCAGATCCAAAGATGCGCAGCCCTATGTCGCGCCAAAGCACTACGACATGAGCTGCGTTCGCCTTCAGGGCATGGAGGCCAGCGACGCTAAAACCTGCTGGGTCGGATTCTCGACATTTGAGCCTGGCGGTGGCGCCGAGATGGATGCAACGCCGCTGGAGAAGATCTACGTCGTCTTATCCGGCGAGATTACCGTCACGACGGAAGACGAGAACGTTACGTTGGCCCCCCACGACAGCTGCGTCATTGCACCCAACGAAGCCAGATCAGTCGTCAACCATACTGACGCCCCGGCGACGATGCTGGTCATCATGCCGTACGCGAAGGAATAGAAAATGGCCGGAATCCCGAAAGACCCGTCATTGTTGTTCGACATCGAGGGACGAACGGCACTGATTACCGGAGCAACAGGCGCTTTTGGCGAGGTGGCGGCTACCACACTCGCACGCGCGGGCTGCAACATCCTTGCCGCTGCCGGTGGCGCCGAGAAACTCGAAGCCATTGCCGCCCGATTGCGCGACGAAGGCGGCAATGTAGAAACGCGGGCATTACGTCCGAATACGGAGGAAAACTGCCAGGCACTGGTCGATGCTGCCGTATCGGCATTCGGACGACTGGACATTCTCGTTGTTGCGTCAGGCGTGAACGACGTTGATGAAATTGAGGACCTGACTCCCGACAGGTGGCAAACGGTCATGGACGCGAATGTGCGCGACCCCTGGCTTCTATGCCGCGCAGCTGCGACGGTCTTTAAGAAGCAACAAAAAGGCCGCGTGGTGCTGGTCTCTTCGGCGCGCAGTATCCTGGGCCATCCAGCCGGCTACTCCGCTTATTGCCCGTCAAAGTCTGCGGTGGACGGCATCGTCAGGGCATTGGGCTGCGAGTGGGGCAAGAGCGGCATCACCGTGAACGCGATCGCTCCGACCGTATTTCGGTCGCCGCTGACGGCCTGGATGTTCGCCGACGACGAAAAAGGAACGACGGCCCGTAACGGGATCCTCGCTCGGATACCAATCGGGCGCCTGGGCGAGCCCGACGATCTGGCCGGCCCGCTTCTGTTCCTCGCATCCGATGCCTCGAGTTTCATGACTGGCCAGGTTGTTCGGCCCGATGGCGGATACACCGCGGGATAACGCAGTGTCGAAGCAGGAACGAGAGTGAGGAGGGGGTAGCCAATTGAACTACGCCATGCTGATCGCCGTGCTGGCCTACGAGGTTGTATTGATCGTGGGACTCGGTTTATGGATTCAGCGCTGGCAGGCAAAGCATGCAGAAAAGGATCAGTTCGCACTGGCGGGTCGCAGCCTCCCAATCCCGGTCGTGGCAGTCACGATGGCATTGACGGTTCTGGGTACTGCGCACATTCTGGGCGTTTTCGAAATGGCGTGGATCCTCGGCGCAGCCGCCGTCTGGTTCAGCCTGGCCCACGTTATTTTGCTGGTCGTCGTTTGTCTTGGCACGGGCCTCTGGGTACGCAGACTCGGCGTGACCACGGTGCCGCAGCTGCTCGACACGGCGTACGGCCTCGAAACGCGGCTTTTCGTCTCTTGCGTGATGGCCGGCGTAATGTTCGGCATCCTGACGGTCGAAGCCCAGGGTATTGGCATCATCTTCGCATCGCTGACCGATTGGGGCATCGCAACCGGCGCCATTGTCGGTGGCGTCATCGGCATTCTCTACGTGATCCTCGCCGGGATGAAGGAAATCGGCTGGGTTAACGTAGTCAATGCCACCGTAATGTATATCGGGCTGGTGCTCGCAACGATCTTCGTGGCCTTCAAGCTGCCCGGCGGAAGCTTCGACAGCGTCGGCGAGTTCTACCAGCAAAGTGGCCAGGCACACATGATCTCGATCTTCGGGAACATCGAGATCATCCAGACCTTCGTTCTCGGAACGATCGTCGCCGTCGTATTCAGCCAGGGCACCAACCAGATGTTGATGCAGGTGGCCATGGCAGCCGAGAGCGAGAAAGTCATCCGTCGCGCGCTCTGGATCGCAGCGCCCCTCAATGGTCTGTTCGGTGTGTTCGCCGTGGCCCTGGGGCTTGCCGCGAAGTCGATTCCGGAGTTCCAGGCGCTGGGTCAAAAGGTTGCGGCAACGAATATGCTCGTTGCCTACCTGCCCCCCTGGCTCGGCGCATTGCTGCTGGCGTCGTTTCTCGCGGCCATTCTTTCCACATTTGCAATTCTCGCGCTCGCGATTGCCACGATTTTCGCCAACGATATATTCAGGCCGCTCTACCGCCCGACGTCATCGGAAGCCACGCAGACACGTGTAATGCGTTTAACGATTGTCGTTGTTGCAGGAATCGCGATCGGCGTTGCCGCCTTCCTGCCGCCCATTCTTGCGGCGATGAATTGGCTGTTTGCCTGGCTTGTGCCCGTATTCTGGGTCGTCGTGCTCGGCCTGTTCTGGAAACGCCACCAGGGCGTCGCAATCACAGCGTTGCTCGTGAGCTGGATCCTCAACAGCCTCTGGTCTTTCAGCAGCCTGCCGGCCGTGCTCGGAGTGCCCGGTGCACCCAACGCCTATGTGACGCTGACAGCCGTATTACTGGTTCTTATCCCGGGCAATCTGCTGGTGAGCGGCAGGCCAGGGCTATTACGTTCCGAAAACACCGAACCGGCCGTCCAGGTGCGGGCATAAGGGGCGCCAATGTTCTGGAGCATTTTTCTGCAAAGTCTGGCAGTCATCCTGGGAATTCTCCTGGTTGGCGTCGCGATCGCGTACGCGCTTCATCACTCTTCGAAAGGAAACTAGGCCTATGGAGGAACTCGTTGTTACGCAGCTTTGGATGGGTGGCGTCGTCCTGATGATGCTTGTCTTCGGTGTACTCGCCGCGGTCGGTTACGTACTGCGTAAATCGCGGGAGGGCTAATGGGTCGACTGAATGGAAAAACTGCCGTAATCACCGGCGCCAGCAGCGGCATAGGTCTGTGCATCGCAAAAGCGTTTGCTCAGGAAGGGGCGGCCGTCGCCATCTGTGCTCGAGGGTTGGAAAAAGCTCAAACAGCAGCAGACTCTATCCGCTCATCGGGCGCACAGGCACTCGCGCTGCCGTGTGACGTGGCAAGCGACGACAGCGTAAATGCGCTTTACGAAGCGGTAGTACGAGAAGTCGGGCCGCCGAATATTGTTGTTAACAGCGCCGGTTATTACGCAATTTCACGGTTCCTGGATACACCGCTGGACGTTTACGAGCGCACCATCACGGTAAATTACCTCGGCGCCGTCCGCATGATCCAGAAGTTCCTGCCCGACATGATCGAGGCGGGACACGGCAAGATCGTCAATATTGCATCGACGGCCGGGAAGTGGGGATCCATGTTCCAGGCGCACTACAACGGGTCAAAGCACGCCGTCCTGGGGATCACCAAATCGCTGGCCATCGAATTTGCGAAGACCGGGGTCAATATCAACGCCATCTGCCCCGGTTGGGTCGAGACCCCGATGTTCGACGAGGGCATGGCCCAGTTCGCGGATGCCGCCAACATGACTATCGAGGAAACGCGTGGCGTCTGGCTGTCCCGGGTACCGATGGGGCGCTTCCTCGAGCCCGAGGAAATTGGTCCGCTCGCCATTTATCTTGCCTCCGATGAGAGCAACGGAATGACGGGGCAGGCATTGACCATTTCGGGCGGGATGGTGCTGATATGACGTCAAGTGTCGCAGTCATCGGCGCAGGTCTGATGGGGAATGGCATTGCCCAGCTGATGGCCGCTCATGGCATGAACGTCATGCTGTATGAGCCCTTCGACGATGCCCGACACGCAGCGAAAGACAAGATCCTGTCTATGTGCAGCGCCATCGGCGATCCGGATGAATGCGTCGATCGAATCACTTTTTCAGGCGATCTCGAAGCCTCGGTCGGTTCGGTAGACTTCGTCATCGAAGCCGCGCCCGAGAAGATCGAACTGAAGCAGGAGCTGTTCGCTAGCCTTGCCGACATCACGCCATCCAGTACTTTGCTGGGGACTAATTCGTCGGTTATTCCCATCTCGAGAATAGCGAAAGAACTCGATGATGCTGATGCAGCACGCGTCGTCGGCGTTCACTTCTGGAACCCGCCTTACCTGGTACCGCTCGTCGAGGTCATCCAGGGCGAGCGCACATCGCTGGAAACGGTAGAGTCCGCCATGAGGCTTCTTCGGATGGCGGGCAAGGATCCGGTCCATATCAAAAAAGACACTGTTGTCGGAAACAGGCTGCAACACGCCCTCTGGCGAGAGGCGGTCGCACTGGTTGCCAGCGGCGCAATCGACGCCGAAGGCGTCGATACTGTCATCAAAAAGAGTTTTGGCTTGCGCCTACCGGTACTCGCCCCCCTGGAGAACGCCGACCTCGTCGGGATCGAGCTGACCCAGGATGTGCATCGGGTCGTTTTCCCGGAACTCTGCAATGATTTGGAGCCCAACCCGATCCTTCAGCAAATGCTCGATTCGGGACGAACCGGCATGAATAGCGGGCAGGGATTCCATCACTGGACGCCCGAGACAGCAGCGGCGAAGAGGGAGCTTCTGACCAGGCATCTGCTGAAAGTAACGGGCCGAACGTGATGCGTGAACCCGAGGTCTTGTGGCGCCCCGATCCGGCGAGTATCCCGGCAACGAACATTGATCGATTCCGTCGCGCCGCGGAAAAATCTACCGACCGCACACTGCTTCATTACGATGACCTGTACCGATGGTCTATTCAGCGGCCGGAGGAGTTCTGGGGCGAACTCTGGACGTTCCTGGATATCGTTTCATCAAGCCACTGGGATACCTCGATTAAACCCGCGGGCAGGATGCGCGAAACGAAATTCTATGCCGGCGCAAAATTGAATTTCGCCGAGAACCTGCTGCGACATCAGGACAAAGATGTTGCCGTTACGTACTATGACGAAACGGGCCACCGCTTCGCCTGGTCGAATCGTGAACTCAGGGAACAAGTCGCGGCCACCGCGGCCGGTCTCAGGCAGGCCGGCGTTACGGCTGGCGACCGGGTTGCCGGGTTCGTGCCCAACCACCCTTATGCGCTGGTCGCCATGTTGGCTGCCAGCAGCATTGGAGCAATCTGGTCTTCCTGCTCGCCGGACTTCGGAGACAACGGAATCATTGACCGATTTGGCCAGATAGCACCAAGAATTCTCTTTACGGCTGACGGTTATCGCTACAACGGAAAGACCTTCGACTCGGTGGCAAGGGTCGCTGAGTTCATTCAGCAGTTGCCGAGTATCGAACGCGTCGTTGTTTTTCCTAATCTCGAGAATGACGTTCAACTGCATAGCAGCCCGAAGTTCGTAGCTCTATCTGATTTCCAAGTTCACTCGGAGCCGCTCGATTTTGCTCAACTGCCGTTTGACCATCCTATATTCATACTTTTCACGTCCGGGACAACGGGTGTCCCCAAATGCATCGTGCATCACGCCGGTGGTGCGCTGGTCCAACTGATGAAGGACCATCAACTGCATTGTGACCTCGGGACTGACGATACGCTGCTCTTTTTCAGTACCTGTGGCTGGATGATGTGGAACTGGCTGGTGACAGGGCTGGCGAGCGGTTGCACGGTAGTCCTGTACGATGGTTCACCCCTTCCATCCGAGGCGCCGGACATACTCTGGCAGATCGCGCAGGATGAGAGCGTGACCGCGTTCGGGGCTGGTGCACGATACTATGCCGGCGTTGAAAAGCAGGGAATCGCGCCAGCCGGGGACTTTGACTTGTCTCGGCTTCGGCTGCTGATGTCAACGGGCTCCGTATTGTCGCCGGAGAGCTATGACTTCATCTACGACAAGGTACTCGGTCAGGACGCCCTCCTGGCCTCGGTTACCGGCGGCACCGACATACTGTCCGCGTTTGCGCTCGGTGTGCCGCTGTTACCTTTGTATCGGGGCGAAATCCAGTGCCGCGCACTTGGAATGGCCGTGGAAGTGTACGACGAGCAAGGCCAGCCTGTCGTGGGTCAACGGGGTGAACTCGTGTGTGAGCGGCCGTTTCCATCCATGCCTCTCAAGTTCTGGAACGACTCGGACAACGAGCGCTATGACGATGCGTACTTCAGCAAGTTCGCTAACGTGTGGTGCCACGGCGACTTCGCCGAGATCACACAAAGAGGCGGCATGATCATTCACGGCCGTTCAGACGCCGTGCTCAATCCGGGCGGTGTACGCATCGGAACCGCAGAGATTTACAGGCAGGTTGAGAAGATTGACGGAATTCTGGACGCTGTTTGTGTCGGGCAGGACTGGGATGACGATGTGCGCGTCGTACTGTTCGTGGTTCTCGTGTCCGACCGGATATTGACCGCCGAACTCCAAGCGGAAGTGCGTCGGGCAATTCGCAACAACGCGTCGCCCCGGCATGTGCCGGCCAAGATTCTGGCCGTACCCGACATTCCCAAGACCCGGTCTGGAAAGATCGCCGAAATCGCCGTCCGGGATACGATAAACGGCAAGAGCGTGGGCAATACCAGCGCCTTGCAAAACCCGGAAGCCCTTGAGTTCTTCCGTGATCGCAAAGAACTGGCAACGTGATTCACCACAAACATAGAGGAGTACTCCACAGTGCGTGATGCCGTCATAGTCTCTACAGCCCGAACGCCGATTGGTCGGGCTTACCGGGGCGCTTTCAATAACACCGATGCGCCCAGCCTTGGCGGACATGCCGTTCGGCATGCCGTCGAACGTGCCGGCATCGATCCGGCAACCGTTGAAGATGCGATCATCGGTTGCGCCATGCCGCAAGGCACACAAAGTCCGAACATTGCTCGCCTGTGCGCTCTGGCCGGCGGATTGCCGGTGACAACGCCCGGCATGACGGTGGATAGACAGTGTTCATCGGGAATGATGGCAATAGCAACAGCTGCCAAATCCATCGTAGCAGGCGAACTTGATGTCGCCGTAGCCGGTGGACTGGAGTCGATAAGCCTCGTGCAAAATGAGCACATGAACATGCATCGTGCGACGGACCCCAACCTTGTCGCGATGCACGAAAACATCTACATGCCAATGATCGATACCGCAGAAGTTGTTGCCAAACGATACGAAGTCAGTCGTGAGGCCCAGGACGAGTATGCACTGCAAAGTCAGCAGCGCACGGCAGCAGCACAAGCCTCCGGCAAACTGGATGATGAGATTGTACCTATGCCGTCGACGGTGGCGGTACAGGACCGCGAGACGGGTGAAGTAACGTTCGATGAATTCCTTTTAGAGAAGGACCAGGGCAATCGGCCGGAAACGACCCTGGAAGGGCTGGCAAGCCTCCGAACCGTACGCGAGGGCGGCTCCATTACCGCCGGCAACGCAAGCCAGCTGTCCGACGGCGCATCGGCCTCCGTCATAATGAGTTCAGACGTTGCCGAGAAGCTCAACATCGAGCCCCTTGGTATCTACAGGACCACCGCCGTGGCGGGGTGCGAACCCGACGAGATGGGCATCGGGCCCATCTTTGCTGTCCCCAAGCTTCTCAAGGCTACGGGATTGACCATTGACGATATCGACCTCTGGGAGCTGAACGAGGCTTTTGCCGTGCAAGTCATCTATTGTCGGGATCGACTGGGCATTCCCGATGATTCCCTGAACGTCAACGGTGGCGCCATTTCGATTGGACATCCGTACGGGATGTCGGGTGCCCGTATGGTGGGCCATGCGCTGATTGAAGGTCGCCGTCGCGGGGCCAGATACGTCGTCTGCACCATGTGTATCGGCGGCGGCCAGGGTGCAGCGTCATTGTTTGAAATAGCGTAGTGTTCATTGCGCAGCTGAATCTATTACACTTCAAAGAGAAATCCTGACAAAGGCAACTCAACTGGCGGTGGATAACGAAACTCGAGCAACCGCTCCTGCACACCAGCGCCTGCAGGTAATTGAACGCGCCAGTAAGGTGCTGCGGGCGCTCGAGGGACAAAGTTCAGGTCTTAGCCTCGGCGACATTGCCAAAGCTACGGGTCTGCCCCGCTCAACGGTGCAAAGAATTGTCGGTGCTCTCGAGGCAGAGCAATTCGTGATTTCAGCCACGCCAAAAGCCCGGGTCGTGCTGGGTCCGGCTTTGCTACGGCTCGCTGCGTCTGTCAAGATCGATATTGTGCAGCTTGGAGGCCCGGCTCTGAAAAAGCTCTCGACTGATACCGGTGAAACCGTGGATTTATCTGTCCTGCAGGGCACAAACGCGGTCTTTGTTCACCAGTTGCCGGGACGACACCGTTTGCAAGCAGTCTCGGCCGTTGGCGATCGCTTTCCATTGCATTGCAGCGCTTGCGGCAAGGCTTTGCTCGCAGTGGCGGGTGCAGAGTTGATGTCGACGATGGCTGGGAAGCCGATGCCAGCTTATACGGGCAACACGATAACTGAACTGGAAACCTTGAGAGAAGATATAACAACCTTCCAAGAGAACGCACTTTGCTATGACATCGAAGAACACACTGAGGGAATTTCTGCGATAGGAACAGCATTCATCGATCCCCTGGGACGTGCTTACGCAATCTCTATACCTGTACCGGCACTGCGCTTCGACAGGTTGCGCGAATCGCTTGAGCAGTCTCTCATCAGATGTCGCAACGAGATTATTGACGCTATCGGCACGTAGATAGCTACATCAGCGAGGTACCGTTACGTGCTGTCGCCAACGATATGCAGCAGGACAATCTCGGCTATCAATGCCGGCTTGTCGCTGCCTTGGATCTCGACGACGACACTCCTACCGACCAACCATTGCCCGGGTCGCTTCTCGTTGACTTCCGGGGAATACCTCGTTCTCTTTGTCATTGCTCCATCCTCTCAAGAAATGGAGCCCCCGGGAAAGTCGGAACGGTTCAAATCTCGAGCTGACGTGTCACAGGGGTCTTGAGACCCTACAGTGAAAAGATTGGCGCGCCCGACAGGATTGACCCAAAACAGCCCAGGGGCTGTTTTGGCCCTGCGGGCTCGCGGCTACGCCGCTCGGTCCAAATTGCTGGCGCAATTTGTCGAACAACGCCCGTCTCCTTGGGCGGGACACACCAGGTAAACAAAATTGGGCCCACAAGGGGCCCAATTTCTGTTTACTGGCGCGCCCGACAGGATTCGAACCTGTGACCCCTGCCTTCGGAGGGCTAAGGGTCGGGCGATAACCGCCTGTTTTTAAACAACTTGGAGGGCGTTCGTAGATTCTCCAAGTGGCAGTAAATGCTCGTTTGTGCTCAATCGAGTCCAATCAGAAGTGGCAAATTCTAGGCGGGCATTTCTCATCCACTCTCAGCGTGCCGTGGACGGGGTGCGGCCAAAGCGGCCATGGCATGATTGAGGCGCAGATCCAGGTGCATGTGCCGGCAATCAGCACCCGGCGCATGCTGCGCATGCACTTCCCGGCCTCGGCTGGACCGAACCGGGAGGACTGGGTGGAAATTGCCTATGACAGGGCGCTGGAGATGCTTGATCTGGTCTGGAAAGCAGCGTATCGTCATCCGGCCATAAAAGCGGCCATTGTGCCGGCCATGTTTTTGCTTATAACAATGATAACCATATGTTATAAATATAATTATGAGTGATTCGGAACCGGACAAAAAACCGGCCAAAATAACGGCCAACGGCGACCGGGGCGAAGGTGTTGGCCTGTTCGAACCGCTCGTGCTCTCGCACGGCCTCAAGCACCGCCCTGCCCTGACCGATCTGGCCCTGGAACTGGCCCAGGCGGCGAGCGGCTTCCGCGCAAGCCTGCCGGAGGGCGTCATGAAGGCCCTCGCCGAGCTTGTCCGGGCCATGAACTGCTACTACAGCAATCTTATCGAGGGCCATGACACGCATCCTGTCGATATTGAGCGGGCGCTGAAGGAAGACTTCAGTACAGATGCCAAACAGCGCAATCTGCAGCTAGAGGCCAAGGCCCACATTGCCGTCCAGAAATGGATCGACGAGGGCGGGCTGGACGGACGGGCCACGACCGCCAACGGCATCATCGAGAGCCACCGGCGCTTTTGCGAGCTGCTGCCGGACGATCTGTTATGGATCGAGCACCCGCAGACTAAGGAGAAGTTGCCTGTCGTCCCGGGTGGTTTGCGTGAACATGATGTCGAAGTCGGACGGCATGTCGCCCCCAGTCCCGGAGCAATACGTCGCTTCCTGGAACGGTTCGAGAAAGTCTATAGCGGCCTTGGCAAGTCCGAGGCGGTTCTGGCAACAGCGGCCGCTCATCATCGCCTGCTCTGGATCCACCCGTTCCTCGATGGCAATGGCCGCGTTGCCCGCCTGATGTCATACGCAACCTTGCGGGAAACTCTGGATACAGGTGGCGTCTGGTCAATCGCAAGAGGCCTTGCCCGCAATGAACAGACCTACAAGCAGCACCTAATCGCCTGTGATACGACCCGCCGGAATGATCTTGATGGTCGCGGACATCTGAGCGAGGAGGCCCTGGCAAGATTTACTCGCTTTTTCCTGGAAACCTGCCTTGATCAGGTTAAGTTTATGGAAGAACTTGTCCAGCCTGAAAAGCTCCGAACCAGAATCAAGCTCTGGGCCGATGAAGAGGTAGCAGCCGACAGTCTGCCGAAGCAGGCCGGTGCGGTCCTTGACGCAATCCTGTTCCGTGGCGAACTACCCCGCGGCGATGTTCCCGAACTTCTTAATACCAGTGAACGCACTGCCCGCCGCGTCGTCTCGGCGCTGATCGATCATGGCGTCCTGACCGCCAATACAACAAAGAGCCCACTGCGTATCACCTTCCCTGCCAAACTTGCTTCACGCTGGATGCCGGGTCTTTTCCCGGAGCAGCGGGAGTAGAGTCTGTCCCTCCCGTTTATTCATCCTATGCGGCTTGCCGATAGTTTTCGTTTGCGGTGCGAATTCTCAATTCATTGCAGAATCTCGCGGTTTTCGTAAGCTTGTCAAGCTCACCGAACGGGCTACGATACGGTCGCCACGCGCGATGTCCTCATCCTTTTCATGTGAAATAAGAATAGAGTTTGGGAATAGCGCACGATCACGCCCAAGCAGACGGCATGTCTGGGTCAGGAGTGGACTCTGCTAACGAACGTCTGCTTTTTCCGATAGCGGCCGCCTGAATGGCTTGTCTGGGGAAATCGAAACCTTCCGAAAACGGCCAAGAGCGGTCGCTCGGACACAAAACCTGGAGGTCCGCTTATTGTAGCGGGGGCGCGCTATGCACTGTTCCGACAGCGTGTACCCGTATGCGGCTGAAATAGCTAGCTAAGGCGTGTACCAAATTGGCGATGTGTATGCGCGATCCTGTATCGTTGGCGGCACGTTGTCGGGAAAATCCATTGTCAAAGCACAACATGCCCCAACGACTTTAGAGCTTCTCCACTTTGGGCGACTGCCAATGCTTCATTTTTTCGAGATCCGGTACATACAACCGGAATTGAGGGCTCAAAACTAAATTCTTGCGCTCAATCGGCAACCAATTTTCGATCGGGACACCGTCGGGTCTTTGAGCGGCAATATAGATCTCGATACCGCCATCTTTGTTCAGCTTCATTCCTGCATTCTCACCTACGCTATATTTCTTTCTGTCGTTTGGAATAAAGAAACCCTGCTCCTGATCGTAGAGGGTAAGCGACCAGAAGGCCTCGGCGGGTGGTAACTCGTCTCGGGTCATCCGAATGACATAATCATTCATGGCGTTGATTGGCTTTCCATCCGTGGTTGTTGTCTGCGGATAAACCGCTTCCTCCTGAGGTATACCGACCGGCCCAATGATAGATACTGCAACCAGCGCATCCAGAGTGGTTTGGCCTTTAGGTTGAAAAATAAAGGGCTGTAAGCCGGCTTGTATCTCCATGTCAGTCAGGGTATCCAGCCATTTACGCTGAACCTGCAGAGATATTTCGCGGAACTTTTTGGTATCGAGCTTTGGAACATTGCCCGGGTCATAGGTTTTTCCCGGCTCGACCCCCAAGGGCTTGTAGGCTGCCAATACCGCCTGGTCGATTGGGTTATCCGGGTCAAAAGTGGTGTGATTAAAGACGAACTGCATCACTTCGAGAAGATTATTCTCGAATACATCGGCATCGCTCTTGCCGACGGGCGGAAACGCCGGAGCGGAGTAAATCTTTGCCTCGCCACCCTGAAACTCTGACAAGCTGGCTATCTTCACCGACTGCATTTGCCCGACGACACGTTTGAAGCGTTCTGGCTCTCCCCCGTGAGGCATCACTCGAAAGACAGCCGAGACGAAGTCACCCGTGGTTTCGAAGACATGGTCGATGCCTTCAACCGTTTCACCGTTATACCCTTCGGTTCGCGCGCTATAGAGCAACATCTTTTCCGCTTTTTGAAGATCTCCCTGTCTGGTCGACAACGGAATATTGACGTAGTGGTCGTAGCCCGTAACCATCAGCGACACGTATTTTGAATCAAAACCGGGGATATCAAGAACGATCGGTTCGTTCCTTAAATCGAGCATCGCGCCGATATACAGCGTATCGTTATTGGGTCGTGCGATATCCTGCATGGTGTGGTCTTTGAGCTCAGTATCAGGCACCACCGTATTCCAGCCGCCCTGGCTGATCGCAAACTTATTGTTCACGTTGTACATGGCAACATACTGGTATGAACGAAGGACGATGTTCTCAATGTCGGCATCACTAAGGGCTATAGCAGCAGGCTCCGCCGGTTCCGCCTCGACTGGCGCGCTATCCTGCTGCTGACCGCAAGCGGCCAGCCCAATCGACAAGCCCAGGATCGTGATGCTACGAATCAGGTTGTATTTCACGCGATCGATCATGTCTAATCCTTACAAACAAATGAAGAATAATGCCGCCTGTACGGCCGGCAATAGATACAATGGGACAATACAACTAGAACAACCAGTGTGAAAAGACTGCTTCTGTTACTGACTTGTTTCGTTTGCACTGCGTGCGTTTCGGTGGCCCCGGAGAATGTACCCCGAGACCACCCTGTGAACGCAGCCCATTGCACATGCGATTAGTAACATCCTGTAACTGTCGCTTGATCTGACGGTGCGTCCTTTCCTTGTAGCAGGGGTGTGATTTGCACCTATTGCATTCGGGTTGAGCTATTACTGGCTGTGCGGCTTCAACCGGTCGACGCAACACATTCATTAAATTTCTCGGCCGGCGTTCTAAATTGTAGCGTTTCTCTCGGCCGTTCGTTGAGTCTTCTTGCAACAGCGTTTAATCGATTCTGATGAACGTTTGAGAGGTCCATTCCCTTTGGGAAGTACTGTCGCAGTAAGCCATTGGTGTTCTCGTTGGATCCACGTTGCCAAGGATGTTGCGGATCGCAGAAGTACACCTTGATGTCGGTTGCCAACGAGAACTTCTGATGGTCTGCCATCTCGGCACCACGATCCCAGGTTAACGACTTGTAGAGTTCCCGCGGCAACTTGTGCGCTTGTTTGATCAAGGCATTGACCACCGTCTTGGTGTCCTTGCTTGGCACTCTGACTAACATCACGTAGCGAGTGTGACGCTCCACCAGGGTCGCGATTTGGCTGTTGTTGCTGCCGCATAGTAGATCGCCTTCCCAGTGTCCGGGTACAGCGCGGTCCTCGGCTTCAGCGGGTCGCTCGCGTATGGATACCGCGTTGCTGATCTGGCCCAGCCCTTTGCCTTTGAGATTGCTGTGCCGCGACCGGCGCATTGCGCGTGGCCGGCGCAGATACTTCAACAGCTCTTTCTTCAAGGCCCCGCGGGCCTGGATGAACAGCGTCAGATAGATCGTCTCGTGTGACACCTGGAAGCTCTCGTCGTCCGGGTACTGGTACTTCAGCCACCCCGCTATCTGCCGCGGAGACCACTCGAGCTGCAGCTTCTCGGCCACGATGCGTGCCAACGCAGGGTTCTTCGCAAGTTTACAGGTCTTGGGGCGGTGTGCTCTTTCCCAGGCTGCCTCGTCGGCCTGGTTGGCACGGTAGCAATCGCGACCACCGTTACGGTTAACCTCTCGACTGATCGTCGAGGGTGCTCGGCCCAGCTGCGAGGCAATCGTTCGCATGGAAAGGCCGGCGACAATACCGCGCGATATCTCTTCACGTTCCGCCAATGACAGCGAGCGACTTGATCGACATCGCGGTGTCGGACGGATACCTCCTGTCCTCGATATCTGGCCCGCTACCGCACCGTGACCGCGATCCAGAAGTCGTGCTATCTCGTGCAATGAATCGCCGGCTTGCCAGCGATCCCACATCACCTCGCACTCCGCCTCAGTGAAATATCTTCGCTTCCGGTACCCCATCTGCAACACCTCCTGCTCTAGTGGTAGAGTCTAGGTGTTGCATTGACCGATTGAAGTCGCA
>CAMYJI010000019.1:9715-50072 GCA_947258545.1 uncultured Ectothiorhodospiraceae bacterium | reverse complement strand
CATGGTCTTCTCCTCCTTTCTGATGGTTGATTACAACTCCATCATGGCGCATTGCGACGCCGTTAATAAGGGGGAGGAGACCATCTCATCAACCTACGGCCCTGTTACGCATGCTAATCTCTTCGTCCTCTGCGGTATTTCAATTCAATCGTTCTGAATGACGATCTGCGGGAAGCGTGCCGCATAGTCCTTGGTCTTCAGGGACAGCTTGGCGGCCGTGCGGCGGGCAATCTCGCGGTAGATCTGGGAGATGCGGCTGTCCGGTTCGGCCACGACTGTGGGCTTGCCGGAATCTGTCTCCTCGCGAATGCGCTTGTCCAGCGGCAGCCCGCCGAGGAAGTCGACATTGTATTCATCGGACATGCGCTGACCGCCGCCTTCACCGAATATATGTTCCTCGTGGCTGCATTCACTGCAGATATGGATACTCATGTTCTCGATAATACCCAGCACCGGCACCTCCACCTTCTCGAACATCTTGAGGCCCTTGCGTGCATCCAGCAAGGCGATGTCCTGCGGGGTTGTGACGATTACCGCACCACTGACCGGCACCTGCTGGGCCAGTGTCAGCTGGATATCGCCGGTACCCGGTGGCAGGTCGACCACCAGGTAGTCCAGGTCCTCCCAGTTGGTGTCATTCAGCAGCTGCTGCAGTGCCTGGGTGACCATCGGGCCACGCCAGATCATCGGGGTCTCTTCGTCGACCAGAAAGCCGATGGACATGGCCTGCAAGTGATAACTGACCATGGGTTCCAGGCTCTTGCCGTCCTTGGATTCCGGCTTGCCGTGCACACCCAGCATGCGCGGCTGGCTGGGGCCGTAGATATCGGCATCGAGCACGCCGACGCTGGCGCCTTCGGCGGACAGGGCCAGTGCCAGGTTGACTGCCGTGGTGGATTTGCCCACGCCACCCTTGCCGGAGGCAACGGCGATAATGTTCTTGATGTTGTCGATGTGCTTGACGCCCTTCTGCGCGGCGTGCGCGGCGATCTTGCTGGAGACATTCACGTTCGCGCTGCTGATACCGTTTACCGACTCGACCAGCTCTTTAAGCGAGTTCGTCAGCTGTTCGCGGTAGCCGGCCGCTGGAAATCCAAGCACCACCTCGACCGTCGCGCTATCACCATCGACGCTGATGTTTTTCACGCATTTGGCAGAGACCAGATCCCGTTCGAGGTAGGGATCCACATAGGATGAGAGCTTCTCTTCAATCTGGGATTCGGTTACATCAGCCATTGATTTACTCCTGGGCGGGCACTGGGGCGGACAACGCCCTCATTTAATCGAGTGAAAATTGACCGCGCATTGTACACCAACTCCAGCGGAGCGTCCCGCTACGGTTGCGGCCTGATACCACATGGACGGCGGGTCTATGGCATACTTGGCCACTTGAATATTCATACATGTTTCATGGTTTTAACCTGAAAAAACGCAAAATGAGTCAGAAAAAACGCACCCTGCTGGTCACCAGCGCGCTGCCCTACGCCAACGGGCCCATCCACCTGGGACACCTGGTGGAATATATCCAGACGGATATCTGGGTACGCTTCCAGAAGCTGCGCGGCCACGACTGCGTCTATGTCTGCGCCGATGATGCGCACGGCACGCCCATCATGCTGCGGGCGGAACAGGAGGGCATTACGCCGGAGCAACTGATCGCAGCGGTCGGCGAGCAGCACCAGGCCGATTTCAGGGATTTCCATATTGCATTCGACAACTACTACAGCACCCACTCGGCAGAGAACCGCGAGCTCTCGGAACTGATCTACCGGCGCCACCTGGATGCCGGTCACATCACCAGCCGCACCATCACCCAGGCCTATGACCCGGTGAAAAAGATGTTCCTGCCGGACCGCTTCATCAAGGGTGAGTGCCCGCGCTGCGGTACAGCAGATCAGCACGGCGACAACTGCGAAGCCTGCGGTGCCACCTACACGCCCACGGAGCTGAAGAACCCGGTCTCGGTCGTGTCCGGTACCACCCCGGTCGAGCGCGAATCACTGCATTACTTTTTCAAGCTGGCGGATTTCAAGCCGCTGCTGCGCGACTGGACCTCGTCGGACCATGTGCAGGACGAGGTCACCAACAAGCTCAACGAGTGGTTCGACCAGGGGCTGCGCGAGTGGGACATCTCCCGGGACGCACCCTACTTCGGCTTCGAAATCCCGGACACCACGGACAAGTACTTCTATGTCTGGCTGGATGCGCCCATCGGTTACATGGCCAGCTTCAAGAACCTGTGCGAACGCAGCGGCCGCGACTTCGATGCCTACTGGGGCCGGGACAGCGAGGCCGAGCTGTACCACTTCATTGGCAAGGACATCATCTATTTCCACACTCTGTTCTGGCCCGCGATGCTGGCCGGTGCCGGCATGCGCACCCCCACGGCTGTGTTTGCCCACGGCTTCCTGACCATCGACGGCCAGAAGATGTCCAAGTCGCGTGGAACCTTCATCAAGGCACGCACCTATCTCGACCATCTGAACCCCGAATACCTGCGCTATTACTTTGCCGCCAAGCTGGGCAGCGGCATCGACGACCTGGACCTGAACCTCGAGGACTTCGTCCTGCGTGTGAACAGCGACCTGGTGGGCAAGGTCGTCAATATCGCCAGCCGCTGCGCCGGCTTCATCAACAAGCGCTTTGGCGGTGAATTGTCTGGCACATGCGCCGAACCGGAACTGTACGCGGAATTTACCGATGCCGGCGCGGCAATCGCCGCGGACTTCGAGGCACGCGAGTACGGCCACGCCGTCCGCAAGATCATGGCACTGGCTGACCGGGCCAACCAGTACATCGATGCCAACAAGCCCTGGGTACTGGCCAAGCAGGAAGGCCAGGAACAGGTGGTGCAGCAGGTCTGCAGTGTCGGGCTCAACCTGTTCCGGGTACTGGCCACCTACCTGTCACCGGTGCTGCCGGCGATGGCACGCCAGGTCGAGGCATTTCTCAACGTCCCTGCGCTGACCTGGGATGCCGTAACGACACCGCTGACCGGCCACACCATCAACACATTCAAACCCCTGCTGACACGCGTGGAACAGGACAAGGTAGACGCCATGCTGGAAGATTCAAAACACAGCCTCGGAAACAGTGACACCGGGGCGCAACCCGCAAGCGGCCCCCTGCAGGACGCCCCTATAGCGGAGACCATCAGCTTTGAAGACTTCGCCCGGGTGGACCTGCGCATCGCCCGCATCGCCAGGGCCGAACACGTCGATGGTGCTGACAAGTTGCTGCGCCTGACCCTGGACCTCGGCGGCGAGACCCGTAATGTGTTTGCCGGTATCAAGTCCGCCTATGCACCGGAATCACTCGAAGGGCGCCTGACAGTCATGGTCGCCAACCTGGCGCCGCGCAAGATGCGCTTCGGGGTCTCCGAGGGCATGGTCCTGGCCGCCGGCCCCGGCGGCGAAGACCTGTGGATACTCAACCCGGACGACGGCGCGCAACCGGGTATGCGGGTTAAATAATGCCTGTCTGTATGAACAAATTCTCACTGCAAAGACGCAATGAAAGACAAAGAATTATTCACCGCGGAGGCGCAGAGGACGCAGAGCAAGAAATCCAAAGTAAGAACCTGAACTATTACTTGTTGTTTTACAATAGGCATTTTATGTACTTCAGTATTTATTTTTTTCTCTGCGTCCTTTGCGCCTCTGCGGTAGAAAATAATTTCTTTGCGCCCTTTGCGTCTTTGCGGCGAATTCGTTCATTAAATTATCGATCACTGGAAATTTAACCCGGCTATATAACCAGATGCCTAACTTGGACACGATGCCATGACTGAACTCGCCCTGATCCTGGTCAGCACCGTCCTGGTTAACAACTTCGTCCTGGTCAAGTTTCTGGGCCTGTGTCCCTTCATGGGTGTCTCGCGCAGCGTGGACACGGCGACGGGCATGGCGCTGGCCACGACCTTTGTCCTGACCCTGTCATCGATCTGCAGCTACCTCGCGAATGAATACCTGCTGCAACCCCTCGGACTGGAGTACCTGCGCACCATCACCTTCATCCTGGTCATCGCCGCCGTCGTTCAGTTCACCGAGATGGTCGTCCACAAAACGAGCCCGCTGCTCTACAAAGTGCTGGGCATCTTCCTGCCCCTGATCACGACCAACTGCGCCGTCCTGGGTGTGGCTCTGCTCAATACCCAGTTGCAGCATAATTTCGTGGAATCCGCGGTCTATGGCTTTGGTGCCGCCGCCGGGTTTTCCATGGTGCTGATCCTGTTCTCGGCCATTCGCGAGCGCATTGCCGCCGCCGATGTCCCGGTGCCCTTCCGCGGCTCCGCGATTGCCCTGGTGACCGCCGGATTGATGTCGCTTGCCTTCATGGGATTTTCCGGACTGGTAAAGGGCTAGCCCGCATTACTCACCAGGCGGCGAAAGATCCAGATAAGACAGAGGGATCATAATGAAAGTGCGAATAAGGAAAATCACAGTGTTTCTTCGTTCATTGCCTATCCTGGTAAGAAAAGCGGGCTAGCTCGCAGCGATCCGTAGATTTATGTTGACTGCATTGCTGACACTGGGCGCCCTCGCGGCACTGATTGGCCTGGTTCTGGGCTATGCGGCCATCCGTTTCCGTGTCGAGAGCGATCCGGTGGTCGACCAGATCGACAGGCTGTTGCCGCAGACCCAGTGCGGCCAGTGCACCTATCCCGGCTGCCGGCCATACGCCGAGGCCATCGCAGCCGGCACGGCAGACATCAACCAGTGCCCGCCTGGCGGGGAGGGCACCATACAGGCGCTGGCGGACCTGTTGGGACGCGATCCCAAACCGCTGAATCCCGAGCATGGGGAGCACTCGGAAAAGACCGTTGTCGAGATCGACGAGCAGGTCTGTATAGGCTGCACGCTCTGCATCCAGGCCTGCCCGGTGGACGCCATCCTCGGCGCACCCAAGCAGATGCACACCGTCATCGAGGCCGAGTGCACCGGCTGCAATCTCTGCATCCCGCCCTGCCCGGTCGAGTGCATCGAGATAGTGCCGGTCAGGCAGACCATTGCCGACTGGATCTGGCCGCTGCCGCATGATGAAGTGCCCGACAGGGCCGGACCCGCTCAGCCGAAGGCCGCATCGCGCTGATGGACTCGATGACCGACACCGATCCGAGTGAACGGGACACGGGCAACCGTTTTGATCGGCTCTACCGCTTTAATGGCGGGCTGGTCCTTCCGGGCCACCACGAGCTGTCCACGTCCCTGCCAATCGAGCCCGCGGGCATCCCGCCGGTCCTGGTCATCCCGCTGCTGCAGCATATCGGCGAAACCGCGGAGTGCCTGGTAAAAGAGGGGGATCATGTACACAAGGGCCAGATAATCGCGGCGCCCAGGGGCAACGTGAGTGTACCGGTGCATGCCTCCAGCTCCGGCACGGTTGTCGCGGTGGAAGAGCGCCCTTTTCCGCACCCCTCGGGATTCAACTTCCCCAACGTGGTCATCGAGACCGATGGCAGGGATGAATGGGCCGAACACACTTACACCCTGCCGGACTACCGCCAGCTGTCCCGCGTCAGGCTGCTGGACCACATCCGCGCGGCGGGGATTGTTGGGCTTGGGGGCGCGGGCTTTCCAACCCAGGTGAAACTGTCCAGCGGCTCCGGCGACCGGATCGACCTGCTGGTGATCAATGGCGTCGAGTGTGAGCCCTACATTTCCTGCGACAATATGCTGCTGCAGGAGAGGAGCCGGGAGGTGCTCGAGGGCACCAGGATCCTCCAGCATATTTTGCAGCCGCGTGATTGCGTCATTGCCATCGAGGCCGACATGCCGAAGGCCGAGGCAGCCCTGCGCGCGGCCGTAAGCGCCGCGGCGGACACCGGCATCAAGGTCATCAGCGTCCCGGTACGCTACCCCAGCGGCGGCGAACGCCAGCTGATCAGGGTACTGACGGGCCGCGAGGTGCCCAGCCAGGGCTTTCCGTCCGATATCGGCATCCTCTGCCAGAACGTCGGCACCACCGCCGCGGTCTACCGGGCCGTGATCCGGAACCATCCCCTGGTTTCCAGGATCGTGACTGTCACCGGGGCCGGGGTGAAGCAGCCACGCAACCTCGAAGTGCTTATCGGTACACCATTCAGCTACGCAGTCGAGGCCTGCGGCGGCTACAGCGACGCTGTCGACCGCCTGCTGATGGGGGGACCCATGATGGGCTTTGCCGTAAACACGGACGAGGTCCCGATCATCAAGGCCACCAACTGCATTCTGGCCGTCACCCACGAGGAGATGCCGCCGCCTGCTGCCGCCCTGCCCTGCATCCGTTGTGGCAAGTGCACCGAGGTCTGCCCGGCCGACCTGCTACCGCAGCAACTCTACTGGTTTGCGCACAGCGGCAATCTTGACGCAGCCCAGGACTACAGCCTGTTTGACTGCATCGAATGCGGCTGCTGCGCCTATGTCTGCCCGAGCCATATACCGCTGGTGCAGTACTACCGCCATTCCAAGACGGAAATCTGGAACGCCGAGAAACAGAAAAAGATATCGGACATAGCCCGCGACCGTCATCAGGCGCACCAGGCAAGACTGGAGCGCATCAAGCGCGAGCGGGCCGAGCGGCTGGCAGCCAGGAAGCGGGCGGTCTCTGGAAAAGACGCCGCCGGGGAGGAGGCGAAACAGGCCGCGATCCAGGCCGCGCTCGAGCGGGTGATGAAAAAAAAGGAAATCGCAGGCAGTGTCCAGAAAAACGTGGATAATCTCAGCGCCGAACAGGTGGAGAAGATCAGGGAAGTCGACAGGCGTCGCCAGCACAAGCTGCCACCCGGAGAACACTGAGCGTTCATGAAATTCAATACCTACAGCTCGCCGCATCTTCCCGTTACCGAAGATGTCGCCGTCATGATGCAGAAGGTCCTGGTCGCACTGCTGCCCGGGGTCGGCTGCGCAGTGTGGCTGTTCGGCTGGGGTGTTCTCATCAACATCCTGCTCGCCGCACTGACGGCCATTGCCGCGGAGGCCATCGTGTTGAAGGTGCGGCGACGTCCCGTTCTCGTGACCCTGCTGGACGGCAGCGCCCTGCTGACCGCTGTCCTGCTGGCCCTGGCGCTGCCGCCGCTGACCCCCTGGTGGATCCCCGTGGTCGGTACGCTGTTTGCCATCGTGGTGGCGAAACAGCTCTATGGCGGACTGGGTTACAACCCCTTCAATCCCGCCATGGCCGGTTACGTAGTCCTGCTGATCTCATTCCCGCTGGAACTTACCCTGTGGTCTGCGCCCGGCAGCTACCCTGGCCTGCTGGACACACTGGCACTGGTGTTCACCGACACCGCACGCACCGACGCCAGCCTGGATGCACTGTCCATGGCAACCCCGATGGACACCGTCAAGACCCGCCTCGGGCTCAATGAAACCCTCAGCGAAATCCACAGCACGGCCCTGTTCGGCTACTTCGGCGGCCAGGCGTGGGAGTGGATCAACCTCGGCTTCCTGCTTGGCGGTTTGTGGCTACTGCAGGCCAGGGTGATCCAGTGGCAGATTCCTGTCGGGATGCTGGGTGGCCTGTTTGCGATGTCCCTGATATTCCACCTGATCGACCCGGACACTTATACCTCCCCGGCCTTTCACCTGTTCAGCGGTGCTGCCATGCTGGGCGCCTTCTTCATTGCCACCGACCCTGTCTCCGCCAGCACCACCCCGCGTGGCCGGCTGATCTATGCTGCCGGTATCGGCATACTCACCTATCTGATTCGCACCTGGGGTGGCTACCCTGATGGCGTGGCCTTTGCCGTGCTGCTAATGAACATGGCGGCCCCGACCATCGATCACTACACCCGGCCACGGGTGTTCGGCCAGCCCTGACCGACGTGAATTACCGCAGCAGCGCAATCACCGCCGTTATCCTGTTCCTGTTTGCGGTCATCGGTACCGGCCTGGTCGCCGTTACCTATGACAGCACCAGCGAGCGAATCGCCGCCAATGAGCGCGAAAGACTGCTACGCAAGCTCCACGTCCTGGTACCTCCCGCACGCCATGACAATGACCTGTTCGCGGATACCCTGACGGTACGAGACGAGATCCTGCTGGGCACATCCGAGCCAGTGACGGTGTATCGCGCGCGCCGCGGCGGCCTGCCGGTTGCCCTGGTCATGGCGCCGGTCGCCCCCGATGGCTACAGCGGCTCCATCCGGCTGCTGGTCGGCATCAACCACGACGGCACGCTCAGCGGGGTCCGGGTCGTCACGCACCGGGAGACACCCGGCCTTGGTGATGCAATCGATGAGGAGCGCTCCGGCTGGATCTATGGTTTCGACGGCAAGTCACTGGAAAATCCGCCAGCGGCACGCTGGGAGGTCAGAAAAGACGGCGGTGATTTCGACCAGCTGACCGGCGCCACCATCACACCGCGCGCGATTGTCGGGGCAGTCAGGAGATCGCTGCTATACTACCGGGAACATCGCGAGGCCTTGTTCTCCCTGAATAACAAGACCAAAACAGAGATTTCACCGCAAAGGCGCAATGAACGCAAAGTCAACGCGAATAAAAATGAATAACAATTATGATCGGTATTCCGGATAAGAAATATATTTTTTCCATTAGTTTGATGAATTATTTTTTCTCTTTGCGTTCTTTGCGCCTTTGCGGTGAATATTACAAGTCAGAAACCCAATGACTGAACCAGCTTACACACATATCATCAAGGAAGGTCTCTGGAACAACAATCCGGGGCTGGTACAACTGCTGGGCCTGTGTCCACTGCTGGCGGTCACCAATTCACTGGTCAACGGCCTGGGTCTGGGCCTTGCCACCACCCTCACCCTGGTCACCACCAATGTCATTGTGTCGGGGATCCGCAACCTGGTGCGTCCCGAGGTCCGGATCCCGGTCTATGTGCTGGTGATCGCCTCCGTGGTCACCGTTATCGAACTGGCCATGAATGCCTGGTTCCATGACCTCTACAAGATACTCGGCATCTTCATCCCGCTGATCGTTACCAACTGCGCGATTATCGGCCGCGCCGAGTCGTTTGCGTCGAAGCAGACCGTCGACCGTGCCTTCATCGACGGCCTGGCCATGGGTGTCGGATTCACACTGGTGCTGGTCAGCCTCGGGGGCCTGCGCGAACTGGTCGGGCAGGGCACCCTGTTTGCGCAGGCGCACCTGATGTTCGGCGAACTGGGCCGCGCAATGGCGATAACCCTGATCGATGACTACCGCGGCTTCCTGCTGGCGATACTCCCACCGGGCGCCTTCATCGGTCTTGGGCTCCTGATCGCCCTGATGAATGTCATCAATGCCCGCCGCGAGGAGCGTGCACTTGCCCGTAACCTGGACGTGGCACGGGCCTCGCAGGCCTGAACACCGCCCAGCGGCCACCGTGAATCGCAGCAAACGCCAGCAAATCTTCGAACGCCTGCGCGCAGCCAACCCGAACCCGACCACGGAACTCGAATACGGCAACCCCTTCCAGTTGTTGATCGCCGTCATCCTGTCGGCCCAATCCACCGATGTCGGCGTCAACAAGGCCACCCGGACCCTGTTCAAAAAGGTGAAGACACCTAAGGCCCTGCTCAAACTGGGCGAGGACGGCCTCAGGGAACACATCAAGACCATCGGCCTGTTCAATACCAAGGCCCGAAACATCATCAAGACCTGCGCCATCCTGCAGGAACAGCACCACGGCAAGGTTCCCGAGGAGCGCGAGGCGCTGGAGGCCCTGCCCGGGGTCGGCCGGAAAACCGCCAACGTCATCCTCAACACCGCCTTCGGACAAGCGACTATTGCCGTTGATACGCACATCTTCCGCGTGGCCAACCGCACCGGCATCGCCCCCGGCAAGACAGTCGCCGAGGTCGAGCGGCGACTGCTGCGCCTGGTGCCGGAGGAATTCATCCACGATGCCCATCACTGGCTGATCCTGCACGGTCGCTACACCTGTATTGCGCGCAAGCCGCGATGCCAGTCCTGCGTTATCTCGGACCTGTGTGAATATAAACACAAGCTTATGGACTAGTTATACCGCCAGCGTGTAACTCTATATATGTATGTTTTATAAACATATTTCTTTGCCGGCCGGGACTGATTGTCTTGCACCCGAGGGGGAAAGAAATCACCTGATGCAGAAACTTTTAAATCGAGCTAATGTCACACCCCCATCAATCACTGCATTGATGCAAACGACAATCATTACAACCGGGGCAATGACCCCATTTCCTAAAAACCTGTGTGGAGAGATCAAATGTCAGATAAACCTGTAATCAAACCCCTGGCGATTGCTGTCGGTACGGCCATCGTGACCTCGCTGGCAAGCGTTAACATGGCCAATGCGGCGGAGAACCCGTTTGCCATGACCGAGCTTTCCAGCGGCTACATGGTCGCCGAGATGGCAGAAGGCAAGTGCGGCGAAGGTAAATGCGGCGGTGCCAAGAAATCTGCCGATGAAGGCAAATGCGGTGAAGGCAAGTGTGGTATGAAGACCATGGATGCCGATGGTGATGGAAGCGTCACCAAGGCAGAATTCATGCAGGGCCACGAAGCCATGTTTGGCAAGATGGACGCCAACAGTGATGGCGTGATCGATGCCGCCGAACAAAAAGCCGGCATGAAGGCCATGAAGGAAGGCAAATGCGGCGAAGGCAAATGCGGCGAAGGCAAGTGCGGCGGTGCCATGAAGTCTGCTACGGAAGGCAAGTGCGGTGAAGGCAAGTGTGGCGGCGCCAAGGCGGTCGACAAGGCCAAGGCCATGAAGGAAGGCAAGTGCGGCGAAGGCAAGTGCGGCGGCGCTAAGCAGTAAACAGCCCACTGACTTGTCGTGACAACACGTTACCCTGTCAATGGTGCAGGACTTGGACTGCGGCGGACCCTGATGGGTCCGCTGCGGGACAACCCGCCTGAGCCGGTCGATTTCTTCGAGATCGCCCCTGAAAACTGGGTCGGCGTCGGCGGCAAGTTGGGCAAGGACTTCAGCTGGTTCACCGAGCGTTACCCGTTTGTGGCACACGGCCTCTCCCTGTCCATCGGCAGCCCTGCCCCCCTGGACGAGACTTTTCTGTTCAGGCTCAAACGCTTTCTTGATGAGCACACAATCCGCTATTACACCGAACACCTGAGTTACTGCAGCGATGATGGTCATCTCTACGACCTGCTGCCCATCCCGTTTACCGAGGAAGCCGTCCATTATGTCGCCGGGCGGATCCGGCGTGTTCAGGACATCCTCGAACGGCGTATCGCCATGGAAAATGTTTCCTACTATGCAGCCCCGGGCAAGGAGATGGACGAGATCGCTTTCATCAATGCCGTCCTGTCCGAGGCCGACTGTGACCTGCTGCTGGACGTGAACAACATCTACGTCAACAGCATCAACCACCGCTATGACGCGGAGCAATTTCTCAAGGCACTACCCGCCGACCGTGTCGTCTATTTCCATATGGCCGGCCATTACGACGAGGCCGATGATCTCAAGGTGGATACCCATGGTGCCCCTGTCATCGACCCGGTCTGGGACCTGCTGGAAACCGCCTATGAACATTTTGGCGTAGTCCCCACCCTGCTGGAGCGTGACTTCAATATCCCGCCACTGCCGGAGCTGCTCTCCGAGGTGAGACACATCAAGGCATTACAGGCTAAATGGAATGCGGCCCGTGACAATGACATCGCACTCCAGAACTGAGCGGCCGGACTTTATCCGCAGGCAGTATGAATTCGCTGCCCATATACGCGACCCCAAGCACCGGCCCGCACCGACTGACGTCGAAGACCGGCGCATGGGCATCTATCGCGAGCTGTTCTATAACAACGTCGAAGGATTCATGTCCAGCACCTTCCCGGTCATGCATAGGATCCTCGATGATGTTGCCTGGCATGCCCTGATCAGGGATTACTTCAACAGGCACCGGGCACACACGCCGTTGTTCCTGGAAATGCCGCGCGAGTTCCTCAACTACCTGGAGAACGAACGCGGGGAACACCCGGAGGATCTCCCCTTCCTGCAGGAACTGGCCCACTACGAGTGGGTCGAACTGGCCCTTTCGGTCGCGGACGAAAGGCTCGATCCGGAACAGTTTGATCCCGACGGTGACCTGATGACGGGTAGCCCGGTACTGTCACCACTGGCCTGGCATCTCACCTACCGCTACCCGGTACATCGTATCGGCCCCGACTACCAGCCGGATGCCCCGGGGGACGCGCCGACGCACCTGGTTGTGTACCGTGACCGCCAGGACGAGGTCGGCTTTATTGAGATCAACCCGGTCACCAAGCGACTGCTGGAACTGGTCGAATCGGCAACCGACGCCACGGGCGAAGAACTGTTGCGGACCATCGCGCAGGAACTTTCGCACCCGCAGCCCGAGGTCGTCGTCGGTGCTGGCCGGGAGATCTTCAACAGCCTGCATCATAAGGACATCATCCCCGGCACCAGACGGCAGTGATCCTGCGAGGGTAGAGAGCCGACAAACAATCACAATCGGGAGACAAGGCCATGATCGGTATTCTGAACTGCCTGCAAAGCCTGCTGGAACGTATTATCCGCCCACTGGATTTTCTGGCACCACTGGCACTGCGAATATACCTGGCCCCGATATTTATTCTTGCGGGCAGTAACAAACTGAAACATGCGGAAGACCTCGGTCCCTACTTCGAGTCACTGGGCATCCCGGCACCGGAACTCATGGTCTATGTTGCCGCCCTGACGGAACTGCTTGGCGGTATTGCACTGCTTGCCGGACTGGCTGTGCGCTGGGCGGCCATCCCCCTGATGTTTACCATGGTGGTCGCCGCCACTACCGCGCACTGGGATAACGGCTGGCATGTCCTGCCAGAAACCGAGCTGACCGTCCCCTGGGAATGGCGTACCGATCTGATCGAGGAAGCCAACACGCGCAAGGAGGCGGCCAGGGGCCTGCTCAAGGAGCACGGTAACTACACTTGGTTGACCGAGGCCGGAGGCATCACCATTCTGAAAAACGGGATCGAATTTGCCGCAACCTATTTCATCATGCTGCTGGCGCTACTGTTCCTCGGTGCCGGCAGGTATTTCAGTGCAGACTACTGGATCGCACGGGCCTGGCGCCACAAGGGCAGCTGCTGAAAATCTCGCTATTATCCAGGTAATGCCCGTTGGATTCGTCATTTCGAGGACCGTGAGGCCGCAGGCCGTGGCGGGACGAAGCAATCTGTAACTGATTGATCGTACAGTCCGGAGATTGCTTCACTACGCTCGCATTGACGTGACCTGTCAATAAATCAGAGGTTCCCTGGTCAGAAGGCAGTATCACAACAGAACAAAGGGGAGCACTACATGGAGTTCATGTCCGGGGAAACGGCCTCCTTTATCCAGGCCGCGCTGAACATCATGGCGACCCTGTTCGTCTTCGTGGTCGGACTGGGCGTCCTGGCCGTCATTGTCATCTTCATCCTCGATGTCACCCAGACCAAGCACGCGATACGTCGCAACTACCCGGTCGTCGGCCACTTCCGCTATTTCTTCGAGCACCTGGGGGAATTCTTCCGGCAGTATTTTTTTGCCATGGACCGGGAGGAGCTGCCCTTCAACCGCGCCCAGCGCTCCTGGGTCTACCGGGCCGCCAAGAATATCGATAATACCGTCGGCTTCGGTTCGACCCGCGACCTGCGCCCGACCGGAACCGTGCTGTTCGTCAACTGCCCCTACCCTACCCTGGGCGAGGACGCCGTACCCACACAGGCCATCACCATCGGGCCCTATTGCCGGAAACCCCACACCACCGATTCGCTTTTCAATATCTCCGGTATGAGTTATGGCGCCATCTCGAAACCGGCGGTACTGGCGCTCTCCCGCGGTGCCAGGATGGCGGGCTGCTGGCTGAACACCGGTGAAGGCGGACTGGCGCCCTGGCACCTCGACGGGGGCTGCGACCTGGTCATCCAGATCGGCACGGCCAAGAACGGGGTTCGCGACCTGGCCGGCAACTTGAATGACGACAAGCTCAGGGAGACTGCCGCACACGCGCAAGTACGGATGTACGAGATCAAGCTCAGCCAGGGCGCCAAGCCCGGTAAGGGTGGCATCCTGCCGGGCGGCAAGGTCACCGAGGAGATCGCAGGCATACGCGGTATCCCGCCGGGCAGTGACGCCATCAGCCCCAACCGTCATCCGGACATCAATTCGAACAGCGACCTCCTCGACATGATCCGGCGAATCCGCGAGGTGACCGGCAAACCGGTCGGATTCAAGGCCGTGATCGGCGCCTATGGCTGGCTGGACGGGCTGTTTGGCGAAATCAATGCGCGCGGCATCGAGAGCGCGCCGGACTTCATCACCGTGGACAGTGCCGATGGCGGCACCGGTGCCGCGCCCATGCCGCTTATCGATGATGTCGGCCTGCCATTGCGCGAGAGTCTCCCGCTGCTGGTCGACAAGCTCAACGAGTACGGCCTGCGGGAACGTGTGAAGGTGATCGCCTCCGGGAAACTGATCACACCCGCCGATGTCGCCTGGGCGCTGTGCCTGGGCGCCGACTTCATCAACTCGGCACGCGGCTTCATGTTTTCGCTGGGTTGCATCCAGGCACTGCAGTGCAACAAGAATACCTGTCCGACCGGGATCACCACCCATGACAAGCGCCTGCAGAAGGGCCTGGACCCGAAACACAAGGCCGTACGGGTGGCCAGCTACGCCCGCAATATCGTCTACGAGGTGGGGATCATTGCGCACTCCTGCGGGGTACGGGAGCCCCGCCAGCTGTCCCGCATGCATGCACGCGTGGTCACCGATAATGGCCTTTCCATTCCACTGAACGAGCTGCACCCGAACATTACCGTACTGAAGAACAGAACCCCGGCCGAGACAAGCTGAGCGATTGGCAGCCTATGGACACCGGGCATGTCATTCTGTTACTCGCGGGCCTGTTGCTGCTCGCGCTCGTCATCCAGCCGCTGGCCCGGCGCCTGCACCTACCGTTCACGGCGACCCTGGTGATTGCGGGCTTTGTGGCGTCGGAAATTCTGGTGGGGGCCGGTATCGACACCGGTGTCCGAGCAGGGAACTTCCACGACCTGGTGTTCTTCGTATTCCTGCCGGTGCTGATCTTCGAATCGGCCTACACCATCGATGCGCGTCTGCTGCTGAAGAACCTGGTGCCGATCCTGTTCCTCGCAATCCCGCTGATGCTGCTGTCAACCCTGATTACAGCGGTCCTGGTGTATGCGGGTATCGCTCATCCCAGCGGATTCCCCTGGATTGCCGCTTTCCTGACCGGGGCCCTGCTCTCGGCCACCGATCCGGTGGCGGTAGTGGCCCTGTTCAGGCAAATGGGTGCCCCCGAGCGCTTGACCGTGCTGCTGGAAGGCGAAAGCCTGTTCAACGATGCCACCGCCATTGTCGTGTTCGGGGTCATCATTGCGATGGCCACGGGTTCTGCCGGTGCCATGAGCTACCCGGAGGCTGCTATGCATTTCCTGCGCGTATTTTTTGGCGGCGCACTGGTCGGTACCGCCATCGGCCTGGCCTTCCTCGGCATCACCAGGCTGCTCGGGGATGACATCACCCGGGCGCTGGCAACGGTCATCGCGGCCTACCTGGCCTTCGTGCTTGCCGAGTCCTGGCTGCATGTCTCCGGGGTGATGGCGGTACTGGTAACCGGTCTCATACTGGGCCAACCTCGCGGCAGCAGCGACTCGCAACAGGACGGCTTCGTGCATACCCTGTGGACATTCAATGCCTACGTGGCCAATGCGCTGGTTTTCCTGCTGATGGGCGTCACCATCACCCTGGACATGTTCAGTGAACGCTGGCTGGCCATGCTGATCGGCATCGCCGGTGTGATCGTGGCACGTGCGGCCGGTATTTTCACCCTGGTGCCCTTGCTGACCAGTATCACGCCCGTGGAGCCAGTCCCCCGGCCCTACCAGGTCGTCATGTTCTGGGGTGGATTACGCGGCGCAGTCACCCTGGCACTGGCGCTGTCGCTTCCGACCAGTCTGGACTACTGGTGGACTATCCAGTCGATTGCCTTCGGCGTGGTGTTGTTCACCCTGTTCGCACAGGCCACTACGACCGGGGCGCTGCTGCGCCACTACCGACTCAACACCTAAAAAGGGGCCAGAATCCTTGTTATTGTGACCTGGGTCGCAGTCTGGACACAGCAGATTTCGGATACTGAATACCCGGCACAAGCAAAAGAGGAACGCGAACAAGTACTGCAGTCTGAAACCCGCTTAAGTCAATGACCGCAAGGGGGCCGGATTACCTGATCCACTCTGACATTGCACACTCCCCTTGACACAGTGGAACGGAATCCAGTCCCCTTGCGTCATTTCTGCAACGCGCGTATCGCGTCCAGCAACTGCTCATCATCCCATTCGCGCCCGCCGATCGCACGGTAGGCAATGCGCCCTTCCGGATCCACGATATAGGTTGTCGGTAGCCCCTTCACGGGCCACTGCCCGATCACCTCGCCGTCACGGTCGAGCAGCATGGGAAAATCGGCCGGAAAATCGGCGGTAAAGACGAAAATGGTGTCCTCGTCCTCGCCCACGTTGATGGCAAGCATGACAATACCTTCCTCCGCGGTCTTGCCCCGGGCGCGGTTCATGGAGGGGATCTCCTCGCGGCATGGTGGACACCAGGTGGCCCAGAAATTGATCAGTACCGGCCGGCCGCGGTAGTCCGACAGGCGGTGCAGCTCACCCTCGGTATCCTGCAAGGCGAAGTCAGGGGCGACCGGCCGGCCCGGGACCGGCGTCAGGGTCTGGTCTGCACGGGCCATAGTGACAAGGCACAGCAGGCACCAGCACAACGCGCACACTCTCTTCATAACGCTCATTTCAGGCTATCCACGTCGGCGGGACACTCGATCCCGCGTATCCAGCCGTCCTGCGTCTGCCCGCCCTGCTGCCAAACCACGTTCAGGTCAAACACGGCGCCCGGAGGTAGACCGTAGGCCGTCATACCCCAGTTGTAGTCCCCCGGCAGGAACTCCTGCGTGGTCGGGAAGGTCGCCCAGCGGAAGGCAAGCCGTGCTGCCTCGCTGACCCTGTCTTCCGGCCATGAGGCAATCCAGGCCTCTTTGAGCCGGATACCACCGCTGCGGCCGGCTTGGACCATGCGCCATTGCCCGAGATCAATCACGATCGGCACCCCGGCACCCGCTAGACCCCGGTTGCGGACAATCGTCTGTAACACGCAACTGGTGGCGATTTCATCGGTCACCTCGCTGGAGAATCCACGGGCAAGAAAGAATCCGCGGGTCTGGTCCGGCAGCCGCTGGATCAGCTCTATCTCGAGGTCATCCGAGGTGAAGTGCCATTTCACCAGTCCGGTTTCCTCGTCTGCACTGCGCACCACCGTAGCCGTCGCGAGCGACGGCTGCAGCAACATGAACCACACCAGGATTTTCAGCATCACATCCATTACCGGATAGTATTCACATTTCAGGCCGCTTGCCAGACAGGTTACAGGAACGAATAGTACACCTGGCTGCTCAACGTAAAAGGCCCGCTCTAACTGGAGCGGGCCTTCCATCCGGGCCGGAGCCTGATAACTGTGCGGGATCACATGTAGATCGTTGATTCCTCCTCGGCGGTATCCCCTTCGAAATTGTAATCCAGCTCCTTGCTCGGAATCTGGGCGAAATTGCCCTGGACAAACTCGATACCGGACTGCCAAAGCATCCCGAGATCGTGCGCCTCTTCCACTCGCTCAGCCGTACACTTGATGTTATGGCTGTTTGCATTCTGGATGATGGCCTTAACGATTGCCTGGTTTTCCTTATTGGTGCTCAGGTTCTCGATCAGGCTACCGTCTATCTTCAGGATATCCACCGACAGGTGCTTGAGCAACTGCGGCTGGTTTGCACGACCGTAATGTTCCAGCGCCACCTTGCAACCCAGCTTGTTCATCGCGTTAACGAAGTGCATGGTGTTTCTGAGGTCCTTGAGCGCAACCGTCTCGGTGATCTCGAAAACAAAATTCTCGGTGTTGACCTGGCATTCACTGATCTTTTCATGAATCCACAGGGGTAGCTCACTGTCCGCCAGCGTCTTGCCGGAAATCTTGACAAAGAATGTCGTGTCCCGCCCCGCGCGGTGTAGCTCGGCAAGCGTCGCTATGGCAGTATTGATGACCCAGCGGTCGATTTCATGGGTCAACCCGATCTTGTCTGCGATCGAGAGGAACTGGCTTGGCAGAACCACATGGCCCTCCTCGTCGAGGATCCTGAGCAGGACTTCGTAACGTTCACGCACATCACCGTTGAGACTGACGATGGGTTGATAGACCAGGTAGAAACGCTCTTCCTCGAGCGTTTTCCTGATCATGACATCCCATTCGCCCTCGTGCTCCTGGCTCATCTGCTCGTCGACAGTTGCGTCGTGGGAATGGATCCTTGCGTCCTCGGATGAGCGGGCAACCTCACATGCCAGGTCGGCACGCGTAATGACGTCCTGTGCCGTATTGGTATGCTCACTGATGGGGCACACGCCGATACTGAGTTTGGCCATTACAGAGCTGTCTTCGACCTCGAAGACATGCTGCTCGATATCATGCAGTATTTTATCGGCGAGTTTCTGGGTCGCATCCTTGTCTTCACCGCGATGCAGAACCACAAAGACATTGTCGCTGAAGCGGGCAATAGTGTCGTGTTCACCACCAATGGACACTATCAGTGCAGCGGTGTCACGCAGGACCACGTCAGTGCCATTGATCCCGACATCCTCGCGGATTGATTTGTAGTTATCCAGCAGGATATAGATCAGTGCCTGACTGCCGTTTCGTGCGTCATCATGGCCCATGCTTTCTTCCAGCTGCTGCATGAAATGCTGACGATTTAACAGGCCTGTCAAGGGATCCTGCTTGCCGATCTCCTGCAACTTCTCTGCATGTGCTGCGTTGACAGCAATGCCCTCACCCTCCAACGGGGCCGGGGCAACAACTGCCAGCTCTCCGGTAGGCGAATCATTGTCATGCACGGCCACATCCAGTTCCTGGAGCTTACCCTTGAGTTCGGCAATTTCCTCGTCCCTGGTCGCAAGCAGCTGGTCGCGTTCAGCATTACTTTGCAACGCCGCCTCCAGTTCCCCGTTCCTTTCCTCCAGCCGCGTGATCTCCTGCTTGCTGGCCTCCAGTAACTGAGCCTGTTCGGTACCGTCCTGTGCCGTTGCACTCAGTTCTTCAATCCGGGCCTCCAGCCGCGTGATCTCCTGCTTGCTGGCCTCCAGCAACTGTGCCTGTTCGGTACCGTCCTGTGCCGTTGCACTCAGTTCTTCAATCCGGGCCTGCAGCTGTTCATTTTCCTGTCTGCTTTCTTCAAGCTCCTGCGCCGAGGCCTTTAGCCGCTCCGCTTCTTCTGCACTTTCCTGCAGCCTCTTTGCCTCGCTTTGCAGCCGGTTGATCTGTTCTTCCTTTTCTCCGAGCATCTGGGCACGGTCCGCGCTATTGCGCACGGCAGTTCCCAGCTTCTGTACCTGGGAATGCAGTCGGGCTATCTGCTGCTCCTTCTCTTCGATAAGCGCAGCACTCGCATTACTCTGTTGCGCAGCCGCATCCAGGTCTTGGATTTGGCCATGCATCTTGGCGATCTCATGCCCCTTTTCAACGACTTCCTGGTTGAGCTGTTCAATCTGTCGATCTCTGGCTACCAGGTTCCGGGCATACTCTTCACTTTCACTGCTGGCTGCATCCAGTTCCCGGATCCGCGCATTCAACCGGGTGATTTCCTCTTCCTTGGCATCAATCTGATTTGCGCTTGCCGTGTCATCGCGCAGGGCTTCAGACAATTCATGGATCTTGCCTGTTAGCTCGTCAATCTGTTCATCCTTTTCACTAACAGCCTGCTGCAGACGGGTAGTCTCCTGCTCCCTCGCCTCCATTTGCTGCGCTCGTACCTCACTGCCCCGCAGCTCGGCTGACAGTTCCTGAAGCTTGATATTCAGCGCGCTGGCTTCCTGCTGCTTGATTTCCAGTAGTTGCGCATGCCGGTTACCTTCAGAGGCCGCAGATTCCAGAACCTGCGCCCGAGCTGTCAGCTCGTTGAGCTCGTGTTCCTTGCCTTCCAGGTACTGGATTCGTTCATGACTGCCGTGCAGGCTACTTTCCAGTTCCTGTGCCCGGGTCTCGAGCAGTTGGCCGCGCTGATGACCCTCTTGCGCCGCAGCATCCAGCGCCTGGATCCGGTCTTCAAGCCCGGCAATGTGATCTGCCTTCTCCTGCAGCACCTCATTGAGGTGCGCAATCTCCTGCTCTTTGGTACCGAGTTGCTGCAGGCGTTCCTGGTTGTCATGCAGTTCGGATTCCAGTCCCTGCGTCCGGGCATTGAGCGCGTTGAGCTCCTGTTCCTTGTCTTCCAGGTGCTGGGCCTGTTCGCTGAGATGCGCAATATCCTGCTCTATGACCTCGAGCTGCTGCGCGCGTTCCTGGCTGTCTTGCAGCTCAGATTCCAGCGCCTGCATCCGGGTCGTCAGCTCATTGACCTCCTGCTCCCGTACTTCAAGTTGCCGCGCCTGTTCTGTAAGACTGTGTATTTGCCCGGTAAGCTGCGCGATTTCCTGGTCCCGTATCTCCAGTAACTGGCTGCGTGCATGACTATCCTGTATCGCCTCATCCAGCGATCGAATCCTGTCCTCCAGCCCGGCAATGTGATCGGCCTTCTCCTGTACTTCACTGCCAAGGCGTTCAATTTCCTGCTCTTTGGCAACGACCTGCTGCGCGCGGTCCTGGCTGTCGTACAGGCTGGTTTCCAGTTCCTGCACCCGCGCTTGCAGCGTGTTGATCTCCTGTTCCTTGCCTTCCAGGTTCTGGCTGCGTCCCTGGCTGTCGCGCAGATCGGATTCCAGTTCCTGTACCCGGGTCTCGAGAAGCCGAGCCTGTTCTGTAAGGTGCTCGACCTCCAGATCCCTGGCCGCCAGTAGCCGGTCGCGCTCGTGACCACCCTGTACCGTAGCATCCAGCGAATGGATCCGTTCCTCCAGAGCGGCGATTTGATCGGCCTTCTCCAGCTCTTTGGTATCGAGCTGCTGCGCGTATTCCTGGCTGTTATGCAGTTCGGATTCCAGCTCCTGTACCCGGGTATTGAGCGCGATGAGTTCCTGCTCCTTGCCTTCCAGCTGCAGGGTACGCTCATGACCATCGTGCAGAGCAGCCTCCAGTTCCCGGACCCGGGCAGTCAGTTCGCCGACTTCGTGCTCCCTGGTCTCGAGCAAGTGGTCACGTTCACTGCCTTCATGAATAGTGGCATCCAATGACTGAATCCGGCCTTCCATACTGGCAATGTATTCAACCTTCTCGTGCACCACACTGTTGAGGCGCTCAATTTCCTGCTCTTTGGTACCGAGCTGCTGTACGTGTTCATGGCTTACATTCAGTTCGGATTCCAGTTCCTGTATTCGGGCATGCAGCGCGTTTAGCTCCTGCTCCTTGCCTTCCAGGGTCTGGTTGCGTTCATGGCTGTCGTGCAGCGCAGTCTCCAGCTCCTGTACACGGTCATTGAGTGCATTGACCTCCTGCTCCTTGCCTTCCAGGGTCTGGTTGCGTTCATGGCTGTCGTGCAGAACAGCCTCCAGCTCCTGCACCCGGGCAGTCAGTTCGCCGACTTCATGCTCCCTGGTCTCGAGCAAGTGGTCACGTTCACTGCCTTCGTGAATAGTGGCATCCAATGACTGAATCCGGCCTTCCAGGCTGCCAATGTACTCAACCTTCTCGTGCACCACACTGTTGAGGCGCTCAATTTCCTGCTCCTTGGTACCGAGCTGCTGTACGTGTTCCTGGCTTACATTCAGTTCGGATTCAAGTTCCTGAATCCGTGTGCCCAACTGTTCAATTTCATGCTCTTTGGCCTCGAGCTGCTGGGTATGTTCTGCGCTGTCATGCAGTGCGGCATCGAGCTCGCGGATCTGGCCTTGCAGCCGGTTGATGTGACGATCCTTTTCATGCAGCAGCGCCACGCGCTCCTCGCTTTCATCCGCTGTCTGGCTCATTTTATGAATCTTGCCGTGCAGCTGGGTGATTTCCTGGTCCTTGGCTTCGACAGTTTCCGCCAGCTGCTCGAGCTCCTTCGCATTGGTATCGAGCTGCTGGTCTGCGCGCCTCTCGCTTTCATTCAAGGACGCATTGAGCTCATCTATCTTGGAGACCAGTTCCTCGATTACCTGCTCATTATTTTCGTAAGCTATTAAATTGTGTTCGCTGGCACGCAGCTCTGCGCCCAACTCATGCAGTTTTCCGTGCAGCCTGGTGATCTCATTGTCGCGTTCTTTGATCTCCGTCCCCAGCTGGCTGATTTGCTGTTCCTTGACATCAAACAGCTCGGAGCGGGCTTCGCTCTCGCGCAACGCCTCTTCCAGTTTTTCAAGCCTGTCGTTTAACTGGACAAGCTCCTGTTCCTTGACGTCCACCAGGCCGACACGCTCCTGGGCGGCACGCAGACTGGTGCCGAGATCGTGCATTTTTCCATGCAATGTGGTTATTTCATCGTCGCGGTCCTTGACCATGATTTCCAGCTGGCTCATTTCCTTCAACCGGGCCTCGAGCATCCCTGCACGGTTCTCGCTTTCCTGATAGGCGGCGTCCAGATAATGGACCTTGCCGTGCAGTTGATTGATCTCCTGCTCTATCTCGGAGACCAGCGGTAGCGGGCCTGGCTGGCCAGCGGTGGCCGGCATCCTGGTATACGCATCTGGCACCACTGACCCGGCCTGATCGGTACCCGGATTCTGGCTGCTACCGGGCGCAGTGCGCGCCTCCGGGGCCTGCCATGTCTGGGAATACGCCTTGAGCCGCTCTGCGCCCCTCCTCCAGAATTCAGGCTTACTTATTGATTTCAATGCAGATATGGTGGCAGCCATGAGGCCGGCCAGCATAATGAACACTCCGATCAAGATACGCATGATTTTTCCTTATACAGAACGATTTTTTAGTCCTATACATTAACGACTAAATCCCTGAAAACCTGAATCGACCCTGAGGGCTTATGCAGACGCGTGCGATGGCATCGGAGTGACCCGCATAAAGGCATGCAGGCCAGTGAGCGAAGAACCGGCAAGAAAAGACAGGCGACGGCAATTGCGCCGCAGGATATTCAGAAGAGAAAGGGAATCGGGTGGCTGGTAGTGGACAGCCGGAAGACAGCCCGGCGCGTGCCGGCCGGGCTGGTATATACAACGAGGTCAGCTGATCAGGACTTGTACCGGGTTGCCTCGACGCTCATACACAGCCTGACATTATCGCTGACCAGTGAGGTCAGTGACGTCATGCCAAAATCCGTGCGGTTCAGGGTCGTGGTCGCCTTGACCAGAATCTTTTCCTCTACGCCGGCATTTACCGGACGCTTGTCTGTCAATGTCACATCAAAGACCACTGAGCGGGTTACACCACGCACCGTGATATCCCCTTCGAGCTTGGCTGTGGTGGGACTGATCCATTCAAAGCCCGTACTGATAAACAGGATCTCCGGATTGTTCTCGACATCGAAAAAGCTGCCACCCTTGAGCAACTTCTTGATAAAGGCCGCGTCCGTATCCACACTGTCGGTCCTGATGACGACCATTGCCTGTCCGTTGCCAATGTCTTTCGAATCAAGCGCCAGCCCGCCCCGAAAGTCACGGAACGATCCCTCGACGCGTGAGAGCTGGCTATCCACGCAGAACCCGACCCGCGAACTGTCCGGGTCGATACGGTAGAGATGACCGTTCTCGGCAGCCGACAGCATCGTGGATAACAGGGAGGCATCGACCTTGCCCTCCAGGAAGGGTTCGCACAGTTCATCTCCTTCAGCAGCCATCAGCACGACCGGGGTCTGCAATAACACCATGGCCAACACCAGGCGTTTGATTAAATTGATCGCGTTCATATGACCTCCAATGAGCGTATTAGCACATTATTAAATTCCAATATATTACAAGTCAAGCCCGGCCGGGGGCCAATCCTCCGAACTCCACAGGCACAAATGGGATTTTATATCTTTATATAATAAAAACAGTTGGTTACATGCTTCGATATCAAGAGAGGGACTATAGGCCGATAAAAAATTTTAACGCTCGACAGCAGCAGGAATAGACAGGAAATGACCGCATAAAAATGTGAATAGTTCTCATCGCCATGCCTGCCGTGGACCACTTGCGGTTGCAGACCGGCCGGAGCGGGTATTTAAAGATGCACGACCGAGTGACCGATACACCCAATAATAATCGATGCATTTGCAACAACCCGGATTAGGAAGAACCATGGAAACACTGAACCTGCTCGCCTCGCTGCTTGGACTCGTTGCGCTTATCGCACTGATATGGCTTCTCGTCAGGGCGTTCAAGCGAAACATCCTCTGGGGTCTGGCGGTACTCCTCCTCTCCCCGATCACAGCCATCATTTACGGCATCCTGTACTGGCGGGATGACAAGAAACCGTTTCTTGCCTACATCACCTCGTTCACCGCGGCTGTCGGCCTGAGCCTGTATGTCTTCACCGCCTGGGGCGGCTGGGAGGTGGTGCGTACCGGACTGGCAGTCAACCAGGGCATCCACGACAAGAACCTGACCCAGCAGCAGGCCCTGGCCTATATGAACAGCGGGATTGATTTCATCGAGAATTCCAACCCGGGCGAAGAGGACATGAATAAACTGGAGTTGATGCGCCGCTTCATAAACCAGAATGAGGCAAATATGTCCGATGCAGACCGGCAGAAACTGCAGAACGAGATACTTGACCTCATGGAGAAAGAGGACCTCAGTGCGCAGGACCGGGAGGCACTGGATAAAATGCGCACGCAGATTGGCTCAACTGTAACGGGTAGCACTGCAATCCCGAAGACCAGGGCCGCCAGGCCCGTGAAATCCCGTTTGGTCTATGTGCCGATCAAACTCTCCGAAGCCAGCGATTACATCGGCCAGGTCGTCAAGGTCACGCGCAAGGACAGTACGGAGCAACAGGTGCTACTGACCCGCGTTTCACCGGCAGGCATGCACTTCGAGCGCCGCAAGTACGGTGGCACATTCTCGTTTTCCTACCGCAGCAAGGACATCGAGGCACTCAAGGTCCCCAGGAATCAGGCCTATTGATTCCAGGCCGGTCGCGGGGATGAATCCCTGGCACCAGAGGATCCCGTCCTTATTCCTTCAGTTCTATTAGCAGGCTGCCATCCACGATTCGGATATCCTGCACCCCGTCCGAAAACGATTTCCAGAACCCGGTACCAGTACCGTACTGTTCCACCAGGTCGATATTCTTGAGACCGCCCAGCCAGGCATTCGGGATCGGTACCCCCATGATGCTGACACCTTTAAGGATCACCACGGCCCGGCCACCCTGGTAAGCGAGTTCGACACCGGCCCTGACCTTGAGTATCTGTCCACCCATGACCGGGAAGTCCTCGTCGAGCGGCACCAGCAACTTCGCGCTGACCAGGTCATCGGAAAGATCGACGGCCAGTTTCCTGGCAAGGTCGGTATTCTTCGCCAGCAGTGCGTTGACCTCGCGCTCGCTCAGGGAGATGGTCCGATCGGCGCCTTCCTCACTGTAAGGTTCCGGCTCGAGTTCATCGGGAGCAGCGCTCCCGGCCCCTACCGCGGCCCGGTCCTCTGTGCCTGTGCTTCTGTCACGGCGCTGCTTGCGAGTCACGTATTGCATCGTGTCCAGCCGTTCGAGTTTTTCATCAAGCACCTGTTCCTCCTTCGCGGACAGCTCGACCGGCTTGAACTCAGAGGGAAACAGGAAATATTTAACGGCCAACAGCGTGATAGCCACCGTCACGATGACCGTAACCAGCACGATGAGAAAGATCTTGAAGCCGCTGCCGCGACGCGCCGGCTCCGTACCGACTGGAGTCTGTGTATTCATGTTTGAATAGTGACGCAAAATAATTCGTGCGTAAACTGGAATCCGGCCGGGATGCCGCTGTGAACGGGCTATTTCGACAATATCCGTCCTGCAGCCACGGGTTTCCTGCAAATCCCATATAATCGGCCACTTTCCAGTTTCATCAGGATTAAGCCGATGACAGCGATAGGTACCCCATTATCCCCTTCCGCAGTCCGCGTGCTGTTCTGCGGCGGCGGTGAACTCGGCAAGGAGGTCGTGATAGAACTGCAGCGACTCGGCGTTGAAGTGATTGTGGTCGATCGCTACCGCAATGCACCCGCCATGCAGGTGGCTCATCGCAGCCACACCCTATCCATGCTGGACGGTAACGCTCTGCGAACGGTGATCGAACAGGAACAGCCGCATTACATTGTCCCTGAGATCGAGGCCATCGCCACCGACACCCTGATCGAACTGGAAGCGGAAGGCTACAATGTCATCCCGACGGCACGTGCCGCACAACTGACCATGAACCGCGAGGGGATACGCCGGCTGGCCGCCGAGGAGTTGGGCATCCGCACCTCGCCCTACCGGTTTGCCACAACCCGCGAAGAATTCGACCAGGCCGTCGCGGACATCGGACTGCCCTGCGTGGTCAAGCCCATCATGAGTTCCTCCGGTAAGGGCCAGAGCGCGATCAGGCAGGCCGCCCATATCGACCCGGCCTGGGAGTATGCGCAGGCCGGTGGCCGCACGGGTGCAGGCAAGGTCATTGTCGAGGGCTTCGTGGATTTCGATTTCGAGATTACCCTGCTGACGCTACGCCACACAGGCGGGACCAGCTACTGCGAGCCCATCGGCCACGTACAGGTCGACGGCGACTACCGCCAGTCCTGGCAACCCCAGCCGATGAGCGCGGCGGCCTTGTCCACAGCTCGCGAGATCGCCGGCAGTGTCACAGCGGCACTGGGGGGCAGTGGCATCTTCGGGGTGGAGTTGTTTATCAAGGGCGACGAGGTGATATTCAGCGAGGTCTCGCCGCGCCCGCATGACACCGGCATGGTCACCATGATTTCACAGGACCTGTCGCAGTTTGCCTTGCATGCGCGCGCCATCCTGGGGCTGCCCGTCCCCAATATCCGCCTGCACGGTCCATCGGCCTCCAGTGTCATCCTAGTGCAGGGTGAATCCAGTCAGGTCGGTATCGGCAACCTCGAGCAGGTGCTCGCCGGACCCGACACCCAGCTGCGCCTGTTCGGCAAACCCGAGGTCAGCGGGCAACGCCGGATGGGCGTGGTACTGGCGCGGGGTGACAATGTCGAGGCCGCACTGCACAAGGCACGGCAGGCTTCTGCATCCGTTTCGGTGGAAATCTAGGGCCAATCAGAGCAGCCCGCCGTCACCATGCACCCCGGCACGCTTTGCATCTCTGGTACGGGTGGCGCATTATCATATCGATGCCGGTATTAAGCGACACCCGGCATATCCACACTTGTCATTCCTTAATGAACGGCCTGCAACCGCCACAAGGAAATAATCTGCAACCGCCACAAGGAAATAATCTAATAACATGGGAGAATCCACCTTGAAACGACTGAGCATTAGCATTCTGACAGCCCTCGCCGTCAGTGGGGCGCTGTATATCAACACGGTTGAGGCCGGCATGGGCATGGGCAGCAGCAGTAAACGCCAGGACAGCGGCTATGGCCCGGGCTACGGGCGCGGCCCCGGTGACGGCAGCGGTTCCGGCTTCGGCATGGGCAATCGCGGTGACCGCGGCTATGGCCCGGGCTACGGGCGCGGCCCCGGTGACGGCAGCGGTTCCGGCTTCGGCATGGGCAATCGCGGTGACCGTGGCTATGGCCCGGGCTATGGGCGCGGCCCCGGTGACGGCAGCGGTTCCGGCTTCGGCATGGGCAACCGCGGTGACCGTGGCTATGGCCCGGGCTACGGGCGCGGCCCCGGTGACGGCAGCGGTTCCGGCTTCGGCATGGGCAACCGCGGTGACCGTGGCTATGGCCCGGGTTACGGGCGCGGTCCACGTGACGGTAGTGGCCCCGGCTACGGACCGGGCAACTGTGCTGAACCCGGCTTTGGCAGAGGCCCCGGTTATGGTCCATGCAACCGCTTTGCCCCGAGCGACTGAATACAGCAGTGCAGGGCGCGTTCTCTCATAAAAGCAAGAGAGGGCGCGCCCTGGCTACCCCAACGCCCTTCTCACAACACGGGGCTTACAGCGGATTGCGCAGACCCAACTCATCGGGATACGGCCACAGGTACCATTGCATGCCGATGTAATCGTCCGGGTGACGGCGGAAGTGGTGCCGCAGCAGCGTAATCGGCACCACCAGTGGCACATCACCACGACGGTAGGCATCGATCACGGACACCAGCTCGGCCTTGTCATCCGGCCCGATGCGGCGTTTCAGATAACCCATGATGTGATGCAGCACATTGCCGTGGCGGCCCGGACTGACGCGACGCGTCAGGGCCGGCATGAACTCGTCCAGGTAGCTGCGGGCATGCGCGTCGATGTCGACACCCCTGAGCTGCGACAGCAGCCGTCCCAGCCGCTGGTAGGCTGCCTGGGAATGCGCCATCACCAGGTATTTGTGTCGCGCGTGGAAGTCCAGCAGGCGTTCCGCGGTCAGCCCCGCGTCGCGTAGCTCCAGCCAGCGCTGCCAGGCGTACAGGCGGCTGACAAAATTCTCCCTTAATACCGGGTCGTTCAGGCGACCCTCCTCCTCGGCCGGCAGATGCGGGCAGGCCTCGAGCAGCGCGGCCGCGTAAACCCCGCGCCCCTTGCGCACCACCCCAGCGGAGGTGCGCACCTTGACCCGGAACAGGCCGCAGCTGGGAGACCGGCTTTTGAAGACATAACCGGCAACCTGGTCGAGTGACCCGGCCACCATCTCCCCCTGCATGCGCAGTGCATCGGTCACATCCAGCTCGGATTCGACCACCCCCTGTACGCGCGGATTCGCCGGGTCGCCGGTCAGCTGGACCGGGTTACGCGGCACCCCCAGGCCGATGGCGACCTCCGGACACAGGGGAATGAAATCGACAAACCGGCCGAGCTGGTCCACCAGCCAGTTGTAGCGGGTGTGATTGCCGTCATAGCGCACCGGGTTGCCGAGCAGGCAGCTGCTCACGGCCACCTGCGGCCGGGGCAGCGCGCCGGGCTGCAAACCCGGACTGGTCAAGGGTGCGGTACCATAGCGGCCTACCAGAACACCAGCAGGGTATCGCCCTCGATCTTGTGCTCGAACTCGGTCAAGGGCCGGGTGCCGATCTCGACACACTCACCGGTGGTCACATCGAACGCCCACTTGTGCTTGGGGCAGGTCAGGCGGGTCCCTTCCAGGGCCAGGTGCGGGATATTGGTGACCTGGTGGGGACAGCGGCTGTCGTAGACATGCAGCACATCGGCATCACGGTAGATGTAGAGGCTGCGGCCGGCGCAATCCCGGTAAGTGATCTCCCCGCTCGGCAGATCGGCCAGCGGACCGACCGTGTGCCAGGAGGGCTCCGTAAACAGGTTCTCCGGGCGAAACTCAGGGATGTCCATGTCCAGCAGGATGTCCATTGCCCAGACGATCTTGGCAAGGCCCAGCGTGGGGAACGCCATCAACAGGGCGTCGATGACCTCATTGGGACTGGCGCCATTGCGCAGGGCACGGGTCAGGTACTGGCGGAACCCGCCTTCGGTCTGGGCATCGACCTTGGTGATCACCGAAATCAGGTCGCGGGTGCGTATATCCAGGTTCTTGCCGGCCTCCTTCAGAAACTTGAAATACGGTGTAATGGCATCGGGCCGGGCGGCGATCAGGTAGTTCAGTGCGTCACTCATGCATCTCTCCAGTGGGTATTCCTAGTGCTGTCAATACTAAAGACTCCAGGGGGGCAGCGCCAAGCTCACCTTTGGGCTACTACGGGGTACAATAGCCGTGCCCAGCGGGCGCAGGCCACCCCGATTTCCGAAAACCCCGACTACAGCAGCGGACCATGACAGACACCGAAGTGACTGCCCGTATCGACACACTGGAAACCCGGCTCATGCACCTGGAGGCCGCGCTAGATGAGTTGACGCGCACCCTGCTGAAGCAGGAACAGCTTGCTGCGCAACAGGCAGAAACCATCAAATGGCTTGAAACCCGGATCAGGACACTGGCGCCCACCCACCTGGCGCGGCCTGAAGAGGAAACACCGCCACCCCATTACTGAGGCGCACAGCCTCGCTGCTAATCCCTTTGCGATCATCAGGAAATACGCTGAACGATTTGACGTCTTATCCGCCAAGTGCGATAACGGTAAACGGTGTTCATCTGCATCCTCATGTCGAGGGCGGTGTCGCCCTCCAACGCTATCGTCACTCATAATAATCGAGGAGCAAGACCATGAAACACCCATCATACACAGTCAGTGGATTCCTTTTGGCAACCGGTTTGTTGCTTGCTAACCCAGTAGGAGCCTTCAACTTCGGCAACATGATGAATCCCTCTGAATGGATGGGTGGCAACGATGACGATGATTACTACGATGGCCCAGGTCCGGGTTATGGCTACGGTGGCGCACCGGGCTACTACGGTGGCGATCCCGGTTATGGGTACGGTGGCGCGCCCGGCTACGGCGGGGCACCGGGCTACGGCTATGGCGGCACTCCGGGTGTCTACGGTGCAGATCCCGGTTATGGGTACGGTGGCGCACCGGGATATGGCGGGGCACCAGGTGGCTACGGCACTGCACCCGCTTACGGCACACCGGGTGGCTACGGCACCGCACCCGCTTATGGCACGCCGGGTGGCTACGGCACCGCACCCGCTTATGGCACACCGGGTGGCTACGGCACCGCACCTGCCTATGGCACGCCGGGTGGCTACGGCACCGCACCCGCTTCTGGAGTCCCCCAGACCGGTTCCGATGCCAATGAAATCGAGCGCCTGAAGCAACGCATCAAGACTCTCGAAGAGGCCAGTAAGGCGTCACAACCCCCACTCAGCGGCAGCACACCTTATACGGCACCTCCGGCACCCACTCCCTATACCGGCCAACGGGAATACCTGTTCAAGTAGCTGCACTAACGGCACTTCCGACCAGGTTATCGGCGTCCCGGGGTAGCTGAAACGGTATCGATGCATGCGGCCCGTGCCACTTGCCCTGCTGGTCTTGCTGCTGTCCCTGCCACTACCGGCCCGGGCACTTCCGCCCCTCGCCGACAGCCATGTGCATTACAAATGGAACCAGGAGGAGGTCACCTCAGCCGAAACGGCCGTCCAGATACTCCTGGACAACAACATCGCCCTGGCCCTCGTCATTGGCACACCCGCCGAACACGCCCTGAAGCTCCAGCGACTTGCACCGCAGCGCATCATCCCGATATGGAGTCCCTACCGGGCACCCGGCGACTGGTCGACCTGGTCCTTCGACAAGACCGTCCTGGAGCGTGCCCGCCGCGCGCTTGCCAGCGGGCGCTGGCAGGGCATCGGCGAACTGCACCTAATCAGCGGATTTACCCCGGCCTGGGACACGCCGGTCATCAGTGGACTGATGAAGCTCGCCATCGAACACGCTATCCCGGTGTTGCTGCACACGGAGTACAGCCAGACACAGTATCTCTCCGAACTATGCCGCACACACCCCGGGTTGAAGATCGTCTGGGCCCATGCCGGTGCCATCCTGACACCCGCACAGGTCGCCGACGTGATGGCCACCTGTCCGGCCGTCTGGGCCGAACTCTCGGCGCGCGATCCCTGGCGTTATGTGGACAATCCCATTACCGACAAGGATGGCCAACTCCTGCCGGCGTGGCGCCAACTGATAGAACGTTACCCGGACCGCTTCCTGGTAGGCTCAGACCCGGTGTGGCCGGTGGAGCGTCTCGACAGCTGGGATGAAGCGGATAGCGGCTGGCAACAGTACGGCCGCTTCGTGGATTTTCACCGTACCTGGCTGAAGGCACTGCCGCCGGCACTGGCGGAAAAGCTGCGGCTGACCAATGCCCTACGGCTGTTCGGAAAAGATCCGGCCACGGGACAATAACCGGGTCGAAGCCTGTAAATTTGTCAATGACCACCTAATATACTAATCTGATATCGTCATCGGTCACTCATGGCGATAACAAAATAATTTCAGGGGGATAAACAACCATGCTTACCTACGAACGCCACTTGCTGGTAATCAGCGTGATCGCGGTGGTCATCATCGTCGTCGCGATCACGGCAATTTTCCTTGAGATCCCGCTACCATTTATGGGCAGCAGCTGAACAGTTACACCCGCTGTATGCCTGCTGTCACGGTCAGCAAGCAACCTGCTGGGGCCAGTTGCCACCTAGTGTTTCTTGCCAATCAACTCGATCGGGTAGCCGTCCGGATCTTCGACAAACGCAATCTGCCTACTAAAAATACGAATTCACGCAATGTAGGTCCAAGGGCGTCAATATCCTTAAAACAACCCCAACCGTGAGTGACATTTCTGGCCCCATCAGCTGACTTCTGCAAGAACATCCCACTACCTCTCGATGCCAGTAGCACAAGGCACCCTTGCCGTTCGGCTAACACTTCCCCTTGCCGGGCGTGCAGAGGACTTGCACCTCCAAGTAGGTGCGCCCTGCCGGGTGCAGCAAACAAAAACGGCGACCATGAGTCGCCGTTGTGATTAAGCTGAGATTCTGTTTATTTCTTCCTGCGTCGCGCGAAACCCAGGCCAGCCAAGCCCACTCCAAATAATACAAGTGTAGCCGGCTCAGGGATGGTGTCTGTCGGCGGTATACTGCCCGTACCGATGTTTCCCTTGGCCTCCCCGGTGAAGTCTGCAGAGAAAACACCAGTAAAACTCGAACTTTCACTGGTCAGGGTTACGCCAATATTCGCACCAAACAAATCAGTGAGGAGACCGCCGGTTGTGGTAAACAGGAAGTCAAAAAGATCCGTTGGGCCGCCCGTATCACTAAACCCGAAGTCGGTGATTTCGCCGGTGAGCAGGGGGCCTGTAAAAGTCTCGGCACCCAAAACGACCTCGCCAAACACAACCAGGTCATCACCCGGCACACCTCCAATCAGGCTGCCAGTTTCATCAACTGAAATATTAATATCAACACCTTCTGCACCACCCGGAATCGGTGAGATCACAGAAATACTTCCGCCCGAATTCATCCCCAACGGCGAGGCGTCTACGGAAAACAGGTCAGTGCCAGCATCGTAAGTGGTGGTACCAGCATTATTGTAAAGCACAATTGCACTGGGCGGCGGCGCCAGTTCCACTCCGAGCAAGGTTGCGGCAACCGGGTTTCCAAAGCCAGCAAGGAATATAGCTACCATCAAAAGATAGCGTGCCTGGTAACTCTTGTTCCTGGTGGTGATCATCAAATCCAACCTTCCTGGTTATTGATTATTTAGTGAACAAAAAACCGGTTCAATATCAGCATTGCTTGCGCCTGCGGGTGATGCCGAACAGCGCCAGTAGACCGGAACCGAACAGCCACAGCGCCGCCGGTATGGGTATGGGTGGTGCGGTATCAGCAATAGCGTATGTACTATCCCAGTCCGTATCGAAGCTGCCGCCAAACCCGGTGTCGCTCAGGATGACACCGCCGGTGTCGCCGAACAGACCTGCCGCATCACCGCCTGTCACAGCAAACAGGAATTCCAGCGGGTTACCCGCCGGGTTGAATCCAAAGGCGTTTAATGTGCCAGTGAGCAACGTGCCGGAGTTGAAACCAAGTGCAGCGATGCTCCCGCCAATGGTCAGACTGCCACCGGAGAGCAGCCCAGAGTCGTCAATGGCTGCAGTCAGGTCAAAACTACCGCCGACTATGGCTTCTATGGTTGGGGTGTCATCTATCAACATCTCCAACGCCGTTCCGTTGGCTGTCAACGTGTCACCGGCAGCAGCATAATTAATGTCCATAAAGCCCGACACGATGTCGGGATTACCCAGATTCAGATTCAACAGGACAGCCTGTGCGCTGGTGGACATCAGGCATGCTAAGGCCACTGCAACAAGGCCAATTATCGGGCGGTGCACTGCGTGTTTGTTAATTTTCATTACTGATCAGTACCTTGATGATTGTTAGATTCATTTGCATATAGTGGATTTCATTGATAATCAGGCAATTAAGATGCCATTAATCGTAAACTGTTCATTTATATGGGTTTCAATACATTATACAGGGTATTGCCTTACAAATTTAAATAACGGCTGTAAGCTCCTCTGACATAGGAATAGAGATCCTCCACGAAGTCAGGCTCATCACAGTCTTGGTTACACATCATTATCTTATTGATATATTTTCTATTATTAAGAATCCCAAACACGTGCAGACACCCATGCAAGCCTCCCATGAAGATGTAAATAATTCCGACAAGTTTTCAGCAAAACAGGGGGAGGCTCAGACCACGTATTCGTGCCCCCTTTTCTTTAGTAATCCCGGATGATCTACCAAATCAGGCTGGAAAACGTGGTCTCTTCCTTATTTTCTTTTCCTTTGCCCAGTTACAAACCAGGCTTCCATCTCGCCCTTGCCTTTCACATCGACCGTGCCACGTGGCTCACACACAAAGTCGTCTTTGACCAGCTCATAGGTGGCGCGGGTAATCTGGATAGACCCCCCCTGCCCGTGAGACTCCATGCGGCTGGCAGTGTTTACCGCATCGCCCCACAGATCATAGCTGAACTTCTTGTGGCCAATCACACCGGCCACCACCGGCCCGGAGTTCAGGCCGATGCGAAAGGACAGTTTGTGCCCCAGAAATTCATGCTGGCTGACATAATCGCGCATCTCCAGGGCCATAGCGATGAGCACTTGCGCGTGATCAGCGCGTGGTCGCGGCACACCGGAAGCCACCATGTAACAGTCGCCGATGGTCTTTATCTTCTCCAACCCGTACTTCTCCGTCAGCAAATCAAAATGTGAAAATACCTCGTTGAGCAGCTCCACAAGCTCTGTCGCCGTCATGGTCGCTGACAGGGGCGTAAAGTTAACCACGTCGGCAAACAAGATGCTTGCGCCTTCGAAATGATCGGCGATGGTTTGTGGCTCGTTTTTCAAAGTGGCCACAATTTCCTTGGGCAAAATATTCAGCAACAGTGCCTCAGATTTCTCCTGAAATATATTTTTCTGACCAATGAAGTAATAAACCATCACGAAAACAAACGCGCCAACTCCGGTAACGTTGATGACAAAAAAGAAAATCACTATTCCGGATGACAGATTATTAGCAACACCGATATATGGCTGCAAAAACCCGCTCAGAACAACCAGGCCCACAAAGGCCATAAACCAGCGTGGAGCATTAGAGGGCTTATCGAATAGCAGCGCACCCAGAGGACTGCTAAGTGACCATAATATGATCGCGCTACCGTTGACAAACCCACCCAATGCCAGCATTAGAAAGAATGGTAGTAACAGGATCAGCATGAGTTGGCTGAAACGAAAGAACTGATACCGGCGGGTCCGCCCGAAGTGGATTATGCTGAGCAATGATATGGCAGAGTAGGAAAGCGGAATCATCCCGGCAAGCGGCTCTCCAAACAGAATATATATCGAACCCCAAACCAACCCGGCAAACGCGAATGGAAAGGCACAAATCACCAGTAACGATTTTCGCAGCCGGATGTCATCATCATCATTTGGGTCCATCCCAATGCGGACAACCCAAGAAATAATATTTTCCATCATTTGCTGCATCTGCTAACTGGAATACTGGCTGCACCTGAGTGTGGATCTATGACGGCCAGAGGTTTACACAGGCCACCACCGGATCACACCACCCGGGCAGTATATATTGCAGGGGCCGGCCGCGCATGATCCGGCGCGATCGTGCCAGTTTCGCGGCCGCTGCCATTATTTCACTCGCCGTACACGCAAGCGCTGCCGTTTATTTCGTGCAGTTCGAGCGCCCGCATGCCAATCAAACCTCGAACGCCACCCATGCAGGGCCAGTCAGCCTGACGCTGACCCGTGCCGTGCCGGCGGAGCCTATTCAGGAACCCCTCCCGGTCCCGGCACCCCGGCCCGCACCGGTGCCACAGCCTGCGAACAAACCGGAACCCCGGCCCGTGACGAAACAGGCCGCCATACCCGCACCAGTCAGGGCAGCGCAACAGGAACCAGACCCGGGGGCACAGCCACCGCAAATGGACAAGGCGGCGGCCGTTGTGGATTCCCCATCGCCGGCACCCACTGAACAGCCGGCCGGGGTGTCCGCAGAAGAGACCTACCTGGCGCGTCTGCTCGAGCACATCGATGGCCACAAGTTCTATCCCCGTGGTGCCCGACGCCGCGGCCTTGAAGGGAGGATCAAGGTCTCCTTTCGACTGCTGGAAGATGGCGGTATCCGTGACCTGCAAGTCAGCGGTGAGAACCGGGCATTACGCAAGGCCGCCGAACAGGCGATACAGCGTGCACTCCCTCTCCCGCCACCACCTGGTACTGTCCGGCTGCAGCCGGTCAACTTTGATATGGAATACCGTCTCGGGAAGGCCTGACGCGGCACCCTTGCTCAATCCGTTGTCAGGGACCACTAATCCACCAGAACGCCTGAAAGCGTTTGTAACGGATCGCGCACCCAGACACTCTCTCCGTTCTGCTGTTGTACCTTCGACCACCAGACACTGGTCGGCAGGGTTTCCGCATCAGCCCAGCAATTATTTTCCCGTTCACAATAATTCCAAGACCCAGTGACACGAACACCATCCGCATTTGCGATAAAAATATTCCCGTAATGCCAGAACCTGTAAAATCCTTCCGCCTGGGAGTCGAGCAGGTAAAAGATATCACCTGCAAATATGTGGTCGTGGTCCCTGGTCGCGACGACCCTTGCACCTGTGACATAACTCAGGGTTTTTACCGGTTTCAGGATCTCACCGGCATTCATAACCCCGACTTGTTCGCCCCCAGCTTCATAAAAAAAAGGTGTAGGTGAGTGAACCGTCCATTCCGCCGCGGGACACGAACCGTCGTAGCACTGGTGGGTGGTGTCGGCAATATAGACATCTGGTGGCGCGGCCTTGGCAGGATCCCGCACAACCGGCGTATAGCTGACTAGTTTGGGTGTATCCTGATAAGTATCACAACCCAGTTCCATACCGAGACTTAGGTATTCATCATTGCCAACGGGATAATAGACCTGCGCCGGATCCACCTCCTTGCCGTTAACCAATAACTCATCCCAGACCCGCATTTCGTAATCTTCCCTGGCGAAATCCAGCAATAACCGATAGCGGTCGCGCTTTTCCCCGATCAGATAAGGGTCATTCGGTAAATAACCGGTCTGGTCCTTATATTCACTTTCTATCATGGTACGCAGTGCATCTGCTAAAGCACCAGTGCCCTTTTGTTCCGCCTCTTCGAGTGATTCAACAGAAAATGATTGATCATTGAAAGGTGTCGTAACCTTCCCGGGGGCATAGTGCCTGAATTCAATCTTATGAACTCTCAAAGGTACCGGTTGTGTATCTTCACAGTGACCGCACACCGTAACCACCATTTCTGTATTACTGATTTTGTTAGATACGAGTTTAACTGCCGCATCAGTTTCCAGGCGGCACGCATCGGCTATTAGCGAGGGCGGAAACAGCATTAAAACTACCAGCCAGGAACGTTGCAGGCCCACAATGATCCCCTCCGTTCGTTAGTCCTTCAATGATACGGCGATCAATACTGAATATTAAGAATTACGAATATTCGGAATCTCAAGAAGAGATTTGCAGGAACGGGCCCGCTTACACCTGAGTTAATTTCCAAGTCATTGAAGCGCGGGCATCCGTGCTTCCTTAACAGGTTTGATAATACTTTTTGGGCATGCTAGAAGAAACTATTTCGTTGATTCAAACTGGATCAGTTTTTAATAATGATCTAAAAGTCTTAAGACAACACCGACTCTCAGGCTTCCTGATAGTAGCTAGATAACTTGGAGTTCGAAGTGAAATACATATTCGGAGCATTTCTACTCGGCCTTGCTTATTTGGTAACTGCAGAACCTGTGGCCTTACAGAATGGGCGTGTCGTGTTTGAGCCTCCGACCGGATTCCGAGAGCTTACTCAGCAGGAAATAAGCCTTAAGTTTTCTCGCGGCAATCCTCCGTCAGCAGTATATGCAAATGATGATATGAGTGTGTCAGTGTCAATTGTCTTCTCGCCTGCCGCTGTAGAGCCGCCCCACCTTGAAGACCTAAAGAGCGCCATGGAGCAAACTTTGCCTCGGCTTATTCCTAATCTAACCTGGGTTAAACGTGAGATGGTCAATTTAAACGGCACAACCTGGGTGCACTTCGAGCTTACCAGCTCTGCAATCGACACTGACATATACAATCATATGTACATGACATCCTTCGATGGAAAGATGCTTGGTTTTAATTTCAATTCAACCAAGGGTAAATATCCAGCTTACTCGCATCAGCTTGAAAAAAGCTTTCAGAGCATACATATCAGTGAATAAGTCATCTCACATGCCCTTTGAGGGTCGACGGCCTCCTTCGTCGACCGCATCCCAAGGGCGACGTTAGTGTTACGGGTGTTTGTGGATGTAGCGTAATCAGGAGACTGCGATTACTGTGACAGAATACCTGGAACCAGCTGACTGGTTTGTGTATCAGGTATACAGTACCCGGTGTCACATGCAGACAGGAGGTGTGTATGAACCAAATCTATATCGCCCGTTGGTCGGATGTGCAGGGATTTGATGATGACGCCAATCCGCATGATTCACAGTATAAGTACCGGATTCTCGCCGAGGGCGACTCCTGGTTTTCGATTGCTGGGTTCCCTGCGTCGAATATCACCTTCCAGATGCGGATGGACAAATCCACCATCATCGTCAACCTGGCATCGCCGGGCGATACGATTCGCAATATGTCGGAGATCTCCGCCAATAATACACTCGACAAGGCCATGACACATTCGCATGGTTACCGTTGGCATGCGATTCTCATGAGCGGCGGTGGTAATGACCTTATCGATGATGCCGACAAGATAATAAAAAAACCAACCGGCACCTATACCCACCCGGCGGATTGCTGCAATGACACGGTGCTGCAAAATACACTGAAGAATATTGAGGAAGGTTATCAGCGCATTGTAGACCTGCGTGACCGCAGTGGCAGCAGTTGCCGAGGTAAACCGATCATTATCCACACCTATGACTTTACTACGCCGCGCAATTCGCCTTCACGTTTCTTCGGTTTGCCGGCACTCGGCCCCTGGCTGTACAAGGCACTGAAGGATGCGGGCGTTCAAAAGAAGTACTGGAATGATGTTTCCGATTACCTGATCGGAACACTGGCCGAGCGACTGGTAGGCTTGAGTAAAGGCCCGAATGCATTGCCGGCATTTCACACCGTCAAGACCCTGGATACGCTTGTTCCGGCCGAACTGGGCACGACCCGTGAGAGTAATGACTGGCTGAACGAGATCCACCCGACGGCGGATGGCTACCGTAAGATAGCACGGAAGATTACCCGGAAACTCAAGCAACTGCTGCCTGACTGACTGGCAGAATTCCGGTTAATGCGATCAGCCAGGGATTCCGCCCGCACCGAAAAAAGCAGCCATACTATTGAATCATGATGCGCATACCAAAGCCTGCAGACAAGGAAATATCTTAAAGCGGTAAGTACGTGAATTAATCAGGGGTTCTCCAGCCATCAGGGAGTACCACACAATGAATTGCTCATTCTGCGGTCGTTATAATGAGAACGTCGAATTCATGGTTGCCGGTCCAAAGGGACTTGCTATTTGTGACGAGTGCCTGATGAGGGTATGAGAAGGCATCTTGCAGAGTAAATCCGAATTATCTGCAAAAGTAGTATGTTCTTTTTGCGGTATCCCCGGCCGGAAGCCGCATGGAATTGGTATCGGGGGTGGGATTACGATTTGCTCTCAATGCACATTGACCGCACTTCACACAATAAAAAAGCACGGCAAGCGCTATCTGCATATGACTGAAAAATTGAGCGCGCGAGTAACAATTGTTGGCAAAGCGGTTGATAACTATTTGTACCAATCATATGACTGATACCCATTACGTTACGGCAATAGCCGAGGATAGGCGATGTAGAGATTTCTCACTATAAAACTGATAACAAGGGGAAATCGGGACAGAGCCGCTGCAGAGTGTCGATCAACCGTACTGATATCCGTGCTGCGGCCGCCGCTCACAACCCTGACTGGTTCCAGTTATTGAAAGCCAGCAGCCAGCTGGAAATATCGGGATACGCATTGCCGCGTGCCTGTAAATGGCTGCCTAGTTCAATCATGAGGGCCCTGAACTCACGTATTTCAGTCTGCCAGGCCAGCTCGTCCATGCCCGGGTTGTCCGCCAGCGCCTGGTTGGCGATGGAGCCCGCCCCGCCCCACATGCGTTTTGAGTTCAATGCACGGTAGAACCCGGCTTCATCGCTGCCGCCGAGTTCGATCACTGACCCTATCCAGGCAGCATCCTCACCGGAGTGGTCCCGCAGAATCTCATGGATACGGTGCAAGGTGGTCAGAACATCCATCGCAGACCAGTCACGTGAATACACCCTCAGTTGCAGGAGCCGCAAGTCGCTTGCCTGATTAGTCAATCGATATTCACAGCCTTATGCGCAATCCGGCGATCCGGACCGCTTCAGGATCAGTGCTTCTTGCCAATCAGCTCGATCGGGTAGCCGTCCGGGTCT
>CAMYJI010000019.1:0-9680 GCA_947258545.1 uncultured Ectothiorhodospiraceae bacterium | reverse complement strand
TTGTAGGTCAGTTCGATGACGGTGTTATCGGACTCATCGCCGTAGACGACAAGGGACAGGTTGAATTTCCCGTCCGGATAGTCCTTCTGGCGCAGTAGTTTCATGCCCAGCACCTGGGTATAGAAATCAATCGAGCGTTCCAGGTTGCCAACGCGCAGCATGGTGTGAAGCAGTCGCATTTGTTAATCCCCGTTTCACCCCTCCACAAGGAGGTCGCGCAGTGTCTGGATTCCGCGCCTGTAATAAACACGGACTACGATGACTGTAGCCCCGGCCTGCCAGGTCGCTTGTTGCTACTTGTTGCGTTTCGATGCGATGCGCATGCGCAGCGCATTGAGTTTGATAAAGCCTTCGGCGTCTTTCTGATTATAGGCGCCCTCGTCCTCCTCGAAGGTGGCGATGCGCTCGTCGAACAGGCTGTCGGTGGCCGACCGGCGTCCGACCAGGATGATATTGCCTTTGTAGAGCTTGAGCCGTACCTCGCCGTTTACATGTTCCTGCGAGGCGTCGATCATCTGCTGCAGCAGCCTGCGCTCCGGGCTCCACCAATAGCCGTTGTAGACCAGGCTGGCATATCGCGGCATGAGTTCATCTTTCAGGTGCGCGGCCTCGCGATCCAGGGTCAGGGACTCGATGGCACGGTGCGCCTTCAGCAGGATGGTTCCGGCCGGGGTCTCGTAACAGCCGCGTGATTTCATGCCGACATAGCGGTTCTCGACGATGTCGGTACGGCCGACGCCGTTGGCACCGCCCAGCTTGTTGAGCGTCTCCATAACCCGAGCCGGGCTCATGGATTCGCCGTTGATCGCCACCACATCGCCGTGCTCGAAGCCGAGCTCGACATAGGTCGACTCGTCCGGCGCCTTCTCCGGGGACACCGTCCACAGCCACATGTCGTCCTCGGGCTCGGCCCAGGGGTCCTCAAGGACACCGCCTTCATAGGAGATATGCAGCAGGTTGGCATCCATGGAATAGGGCGACTTCTTGCCCTGTTTGTGTTCAACCGGGATACCGTGTTTCTCGGCATAGGCCAGCAGGGTTTCGCGTGAGCTCAGCTCCCACTCGCGCCAGGGTGCAATGATCTTGATATCGGGATTGAGCGCATAGGCACCAAGCTCGAAACGCACCTGGTCGTTGCCCTTGCCGGTGGCACCATGGGCAATGGCATCGGCACCGGTCTCCCGTGCGATCTCCACAAGGCGCTTGCTGATCAGCGGGCGCGCGATCGAGGTGCCCAGCAGGTATTCACCCTCATAGATGGCATTGGCGCGAAACATCGGGAACACATAGTCGCGCGCGAACTCCTCGGTGAGCGTCTCGATATAGATGTCCTTGACGCCCATCGCCGCCGCCTTGGTACGCGCCGGCTCGATTTCCTCGCCCTGGCCGATATCCGCCGTGAAGGTCACCACCTCGCAGTCGTAGACCTCCTCCAGCCACTTCAGTATGACAGAGGTATCGAGACCACCCGAATAAGCCAGCACAACTTTTTTTACATCAGACATAGTCAGAGTCCGTTAAATTCAAAATCTCACTGCCAACTTCAAAGTCTCACCGCAAAGGCGCAAAGGACGCAAAGAAAAATAATTAGGAAATAATAAAAACACTAATAGATATCAGCTTGATCACGATTGCCGGGCATCCGGTTCACACAACCAGTAATCATTGACTTTGTGGTCATTGCGTCCTTTGCGCCTTTGCGGTGAATGCCTTGTATCAGGCCTTTGCCTTTTTCCGGCTGCGGCGCAGGCGCGATAACAGGCGGCGTGCCATGTCGCCAAACAGTTCGGTCTGGGTCGGGTGCGGATGGATCGCCTCGCCCACCTGTTCCAGTGTCAGGTTGCCGGAGACCATCATCACGGCCTCGCCGATCAGGGTATCCGCGTGGTCCGCCAGGAAATGCACGCCCAGTACGCGGTGCGTGGCCTTGTCCGCCACGATCTTGATCAGGCCACGGGTTTCGTGATTGATCATCGCCTTGGCGTCGATATTCATCGGCACCTTAACCTCCACGGCATCGATGCCCCGGTCCTTCGCCTGCGCGACCGACAGGCCCACGAAGGCGGCCTGGGGCCGGCTGAAGATCACTCCACAGTCCTTGTCCTGATCGTATTTCATGTTCTCGCCAAGGATGGTGGCCGCCGTGACCCGCCCCTGCTGCCCGGCCGTGTGCGCCAGCATCAGACCGCCGATGACGTCACCCAGGGCAAAGATATGCGGCACGCTGGTGCGACAGCGGGCATCGGCCGTGACAATTCCGGCCTCGCTGGCCACGCCTGCGGCTTCCAGGTTCAGGCCGTCCAGGACCGGGCGCTTGCCGGTCGCCATGATGACGCGGTCCACGGTGAGGGTGCGTTTCTTGCCCTCGGCATCGGTATAGGCAAGCTTCATGGCGCCCGGCTCACCGGAGATCCTGTTCACCACGGCAGACGTCTGCGTGTCCAGGCGCGGCTCATCGGCAAGGACCGCCTCCAGGTTCTTCGCGATCTCGGGCTCGACCTCGGCCAGGATGCGCTCCTGCGCTTCCAGCAGGGTGACCTTACTGCCAAAGTCCTGGAAGATCTGCGCCATTTCCACGCCGATGGCACCGGCACCGATCACGGCGAGTTTCTTCGGCGGGCTCTCCAGGGCCCACACGGTGTCCGATGTCAGCACACCGCTGGTTTCCAGGCCTTCGGCGGCCCCAGGGATCGGTGGCACGAACGGCGGTGCGCCGGTGGCAATCACGGCACAGCCGAAACTGATAGTCTTTTCTGCCTTGCCAGTCGGGATGGCCGCACGGGTATGCGGGTCATCCTGGTTGGTGGAGATATGAATGGCCACGTGGTGGTCGTCAACGAACTGCCCGAAACCGTGGATGTAGTCGATCCTGACACCCTTGTCGGTCTTCAGCGCCATACCGCCGCGGGTCTCCAGGACACCACGCCGGGTCTTCTCGAGTTCCTTCCAGACCAGCCTGGCCTTGTTGGTCCCGGCCACCCCGAGGTGTGCGTCCTTGGCGCGGTCGCGCATGCGATCGGCCGCGGCCCGCCAGGCCTTGGACGGGATGCAGCCACGCCACAGGCATTCGCCACCCGGGAAGGGTGAGTCGTTGATCAGGGCGACCTTCAGGCCGTGACCGACCAGGTCACGTGCGCAGTCTTCCCCGCCGGGCCCGCCACCGACGACCACCACGTCGTAGTCCCAGTCGCCTGCGGGTATGGCCGGACCACCCGGACCCATCCAGTCGAAGGGTTGTTCGATCAGGCCCTTCAGGCTATAGAGGAATCGTGCGACATCGGCCCCGTTGATGACACGGTGGTCCGCCGTGATGGTGAATGCGCTGCCCTTCTCGATATTGGAGGAGATCGCCAGAATGGCCGACAACCCCGGCGTGGCAATCGCGTCGAAGTAGCTGACATCGAACATGCCCATATTGGATATCTGGAAGGTAGCGCCGGTGAATTCCTCCGGATTAAGGCGGCGGGTACGCGCACGCGCCACCAGGTCCTTCCAGTCGTTGTTCAGCTCATCGAGATCACGCGACTCGGCATTGCGCAGGATGGGCACGACCAGTCCGCCATCATCGGCTGCCACCGCCATGCCGATATCGACTTGCTCGCGTTCAATCAGCTTGTCTTCCGGCTGGTAACACCAGTTCATCTTCGGGTGCTCCTTTATCGCCAGCGCACAGGCGCGCGCGATCGCCACGGTCACCGATACGCCGTGCTGCTTGGCGGCCGTCATCAGCGTCTGCAGGTGGATATGGGAGCTCACCCGGAAGGTCGGCATGGTGAGCGAGGCCGACATGGCGCGCGCGACGGCCTTCTCCATCGACTTCATGGGGCGACCGTTGCCGGGAACGTCAACCTCGTATGCCGCGGGTGCCCGCTGGATGTCGGCCGCGGTGATCACGCCACCCGGGCCGGTGCCGCTCAAGCGGTCGAGATCGGCATTGACCTGACCGGCCAGCATGCGCGCCATCGGCGAGGCCTTGCCGCCCTGCGGTCGCGCCGCCGGAGCTGCGCCGCCTGTGGCAGACGGGGCGACCCGGGCTGCAGCCGGCATGGACGTTGCCACGGCCGGGGCCGACGCGGCAGCCGGCGTCGTTTCGACTGCAGCTGTCGGGACCTGTTCCGCCTCACCGTGCACTACGTCATCGGCCGATTCGACCAGGTAGCCGATCGCATGGGTTACCGGGACTACGGCGTCCACCGGCGCCATCGGACCGGAAAGAAAACCATCGCGGAATACCTCCACATCCATGACGGCCTTGTCGGTCTCCACCGTGGCGACGATGTCGCCGCGCTTGACTTGATCGCCGACATTCTTCTCCCAGCTGACGATAACACCCTCGGTCATGGTGTCGGAGAGCTGGGGCATCTTGATTACATAGGGTTCAGACATGAAACGCCGTTCCTTGTAGGAAATCAGTTCTCACCGTAGAGACGCAAAGGACGCAGAGAACATAAAAAACAAGGATTGCATAAATACATTCGAAGGTGGTGACTCGTTCGAGTGCATTTGGCTGATAGTTCCTGGTTCTTAACGTTCTTGACTTTCTTTGCGCCCTTCGCGTCTCTGCGGTGATATTTATTAATCGGTTCAGACGCCGAACATTGCCCGCACCACCTCGACCACGTCATTGGCATCCGGCAACGCCGTCTTCTCCAGCGCGTGGTTGTAGGGAATCGGCACGTTCAGTGCGGAGACCCGGACCGGCGCGGCATCCAGCTCGAAGAAACACTCTTCATTGATGATCGCCATCACCTCGGCGCCCACGCCCACCATCGGCTCGGCCTCTTCGACGATGACCGCGCGATGGGTGCGCGTGACCGAGTCGCGGATTCCGGCACGGTCCAGCGGGCTCAGCGCATACAGGTCGATAACCTCGGCTTCGATGCCATGATGCTTCGACAGCAACTCGGCCGCCTGCAGGCACCAGTGCACCGAGATGTTGTAGCCGAACAGGGTCACATCACGACCCGGCCTGACAATCTCGGAACCTTCCAGCGGGTGGAAGTACTCCTCATCCGGAACCTCGCCCTTCATGTTGTACATGAGTTCGTGTTCGTTTATGAATACCGGGTCATTGCAGCGCACAGCCGACTTCAGCAGACCGTAGGCCTGGCGCGGGTTCGACGGTGTGACCACGCGCAGACCGGCAATCCCCATGAAGACCTTTTCCATGCGGGCCGAGTGCTGCGAACCCAACTGGTGTGCGGTACCACCGGGCGAACGTATCACCACCGGCGCTTCCAGCTGGCCACCCGACATGTAGCGCACCTTGGCCGCGGTGTTGAATATCTGGTCCATCGCCAGCCAGGCGAAGTTCACCGACATGATCTCGATAATCGGGCGCGCACCCAGGAAGGAGGCGCCGATACCCAGGCCGGTAAAACCGTTTTCTGAAATGGGTGTATCGATGACCCGCTCTTCGCCGTACTTGTCGTACAGTCCCAGCGTCGCCTTGTAAGTACCACCGACAACACCGACATCCTCGCCCATGACCAGCACCATCGGGTCATTGGCCAGCTCTTCATCATGGGCGCGCAGCACCGCCTCCCAGAACATGATTTCAGCCATTTACTTTACCCCGCCCCTGACCCAGGGATCGTTCTCTGCCAGGACATAGCGCTCGACTTCCGAGACAGGCGGTTCGGGCGACTCGTCGGCGAAGGCAATCACCTCATTTTCGATCGTGTCGAGGATCTCTGTGTCCATGTCAGTGTATTCTTTCTTGGTCAGGTGACCGTCTTCGATCAGGCGATCACGGAACATGATAATGGGGTCACGTTTACTCCACATGCGCTCCTCCGCCCTGGCGCGGTAGGCATTGGAGTCCGACATCGAGTGGCCGCGGTAGCGGTAGGTCATCAGCTCGAGAAAATAGGGGCCCTTGCCGGAGCGCACGTGCTTGATGGCCTTGGTTGCGGCCTTGTAGACCTTCTCGACATCCTGACCGTCTTCCTGGGCCGACGGGATGTTATAGGCCGATACTCGCTTGTACTGTTCCACCACGGCCGTGGAGCGGTCGATGCGGGTACCGATGCCGTAGAGGTTGTTTTCACACACATACAGCACCGGCAGGTTCCAGAGCTTGGCCATGTTCAGTGACTCATGGAAGGTGCCCTGGTTATTGGCGGCATCGCCGAGAAAGCAGATGCAGATCTCCTTGCCCTGTTTCATCTGGATGGCCTTGGCGATGCCGGCGGCCAGCGGAAACGGGCCGCCAACCAGGGCATAACCACCCATGAAACGGTTCTTGACGTCAAAGATGTGCATGGAACCGCCGCGCCCCTTGCTGACGCCGGTCTCCTTGGCATACAGCTCCGCCATCACTCTCTTGGGGTCGGCCCCCCACTTGATGGCATGGACATGATCGCGGTAACTGGTGATCACGTAGTCGTTATCGGGGTCCGCGGCCTCCAGTACACCATGGGCACAGGCCTCCTCGCCGGGATAGAGATGCAGAAACCCGCCGATGTTGCGTTCCACGTAGGCCTCGTAACAGCGCTCCTCGAAACGCCGGGCAAACAGCATCTCGCGTAACAAGCGTTTTTTATCAGCAAGCTTCATAGTGTCTGTTCATGTCTTCGCCACGAATGACGTAGCGTTGGTGTTTTGCGCACGGCCAATCCGCCGGGTTGATCCCGCTACTACCCCGAATTGCCGTGAAGGGCGTCCATCTTGCTGAATACAAAGGAAACAGCAGTATCCGAAACACAATAAGCGCGATATGATCTGTGTTTTGCGTTAACAGGTCAAGGTAAAAGCATGGAAATCCCCTATCGATACACGGAAAAAATCAAAATAAATCAACACACAAAGGATCCCGACACCGAGCGCATAGACGGCTTCCGGGTGGCCGTGGTGGTGCTGCCGGACGCACCGCGCAAGCCCCACTGGGAACGGCTGGCCTACGCCAATGTACTGAAGTCACGCCTCCAGCGCCGCAAACGCCAGGACAAACATACCTGTCAGTTACTGACCGACCTGCCCAACGCAACAGGTACCCACGTCATCCTGCAGATCGTTGAACCCGATGCCAGCACCTTTGAACTCCTGAGCAGCGCGCGCAAGATCGCCGCTGAGCTGCGCACGCAGAACCCCTCCGCCTTGCTGCTGCATATCGCCGGTTTCGACCAGCCGACGGCCACTCGTCTCATCGAGACGTTGAGCGCGGCGATCCTGGCGGCGGTGTGCCCGATGCCCAGCTACAAATCGGAGGCCGACAAACCTGCGGCGCTGAAACGCATCGAGGTCTACGGGTTGGAACAACCGGTAGACCTGGCCCAGGTACAAACCGAAAGCATCGGTAATCATCTGACTCGCTGGTTGTCCGCCCTGCCCGCCAACCAACTGACCCCGGCGGTCTACCGTGAATTCGTCGGCACGCTGGCCAGCGCGGAGGGCTGGAAAATGGACTTCCTGGACGCCAGGGCACTGGCCCGCAAGAAGGCCGGTGCCTTTCTTGCTGTCACCCAGGCCAGCCCCGTCGACGACGCCGGCATCGTCCACCTGCGCTACCGCCCGGCTGGCCGCGGTGGCAAGCGCCTTGCCCTGGTCGGCAAGGGCATCTGCTTCGATACCGGTGGCGTGAACGTCAAGCCGGCCCGCTACATGAACGGCATGCACGAGGACATGCAGGGCAGCGCCGTGGCCCTGGGCACCCTGCTGGCGTTGTCCCGTTTGGGGGTCGAGCACCCGATTGACTGCTGGCTGGCACTGGCGCAGAACCACATCGGCAGCAAGGCCTACAAGCCCAATGACGTGGTCACCGCCAGCAACGGCACCAGCATCGAGGTAATCCACACCGATGCCGAGGGACGCATGGTGCTGGCCGACACGCTGGTCCTGGCCTGCAAGGAAAAACCGCAGCTGCTGATCGACTTCGCCACCCTGACCGGCGCCTGCATTTATTCCCTGTCCTCGCGTTACAGTGGCGTGTTCAGCAACCGGGACGCGATGCACGCCACCCTGACAAACGCTGGCCGGGACAGCGGCGAACGTGTCTGGCCGTTCCCCCTGGACAAGGATTTCGACGAGGACCTGAAGTCGACCATTGCCGACACCAAACAGTGCACCCTGGAAGGCGAGGCCGATCACATACTCGCCGCGCGATTTCTCAATCGCTTTGTCGACAGCAAGATCAACTGGGTCCACGTGGACCTGGCGGCCAGCAACCGCAAGGGCGGCCTGGGACACATCCCGACGGATACAACCGGTTTCGGGGTGCGTTATACCCTGAACCTGTTGCTGCAGCAGGATGCCCTGGAGCAGACATGGAACTGAACCTGATTTGTCCCGACGACTGGCACCTTCATGTCCGCGACGCGGCGGCATTGCAGGACGTGGTCCCGCACACGGCGCGCCAGTTCAAACGCGCCATCATCATGCCGAACCTGAAACCACCGGTTACCACCACAGAACAGGCGCTCGCCTACCGGGAACGCATTCTGGCGGCCGCGCCCGCAGGCTCCGACTTCACACCACTGATGACCCTGTACCTGACCGACAACACACCCGCCGAGGAAATCCGGCGCGCAAAACAGAGCGGCCACATCCACGCAGTCAAGCTCTACCCGGCCGGGGCGACCACCCACTCCGACGCGGGGGTCACCCGCATCAGCAATACCTATGCGGCACTCGAGGCCATGGCAGAGGTCGGCCTCCCCCTGCTGGTGCACGCCGAGGTCACCGACAGTGAGGTCGATGTGTTTGATCGCGAGGCCGTGTTCATCGAGCGCCACCTGCAGCCACTGGCGGCCCGCTACCCGCAGCTCCGGATCGTGCTGGAACACGTGACCACTCGTGACGGCATCGCGTTCGTCCAGTCGGCGCCAGCCACAGTTGCCGCGACCATTACCGCGCACCACCTGATGCTGAACAGGAACGCCATGTTCAGGGCTGGAATCCGGCCGCATGCCTATTGCCTGCCGGTACTCAAGCGCGAAATCCACCGCGAGGCGCTGCTCGAGGCGGCCACCAGCGGCAGCACCCGGTTCTTCCTCGGCACCGACAGTGCACCGCATGCCCGAGAACAGAAGGAATCGGCCTGCGGTTGCGCCGGCATCTATACCGCACATGCCGCCCTGGAACTCTATGCGCAGGCCTTCGAAGAGGCCGGCGCCCTGGACCGGCTGGAAGGCTTCGCCAGCCGGCATGGCCCGGACTTCTACGGCCTGGCGCCGAATACCGACACCATCACCCTGGAAAAGGCCGACTGGCAGGTACCGGAAAGCTATGCGCTGGGGAATTCAAGTGTCATTCCGCTATATGCCGGGGAGACGCTGCACTGGCGTATCAAGGTATAGAGCGGGCTCGCCCTGCGCCCGATCATCGCGCCGCAGGACGGCGCTCCTACAGGTCGTCCCGGCCGCTGTAGGAGCGGTCTCCTGACCGCGATGGGGTGGGTGGTAGGTCGGGTCAGGTGCGAAGCGCCGTAACCCGACAACGGCAGAGTCGGACTACGCTGTCGCTAAACGACCTACGACTTCTTCAAGCGCGGCTCAATATTCTGGCTCCCGCTCCCGCACCACAGGATAATACCCGTAGGCGCAGCCGAGCATCGCAGCATCAATCGGGGGAAGCGAGTCGCCTGTTTGAGTAATCGCGTTGTTTGCGATTGCGAGTTCGACGAGCGCCGATTGATGCGAGAAGCGCAGGATAATCGCGCAGCGATCAAGCCTCCGGGCGCC
>CAMYJI010000018.1 GCA_947258545.1 uncultured Ectothiorhodospiraceae bacterium | reverse complement strand
GCTGTGACTCACGTCCTTGTCGGGCACCGGATCGATGCCGCCCTCGTGCCACGGGTGACAGCGAAACAGGCGGCGCGCTGCCAGGACACTGCCGCGCAGCACGCCGAAGCGTTCAATGGCGGTAATGGCATAACAGGAGCAGGTGGGATGAAAACGGCAATGCCCGCCCACCCAGGGACTGAGCAGCAAGCGATAGGCCTTGATGAGCTGTATTACGAGCCAGCGCATTTCTTGATCAATCGTGTCCAGAGTTTATCCAATGCCTGGGTCAGGGCCTTGTTGTCCTGCAGGTCGATGCCGGGGCGTCCGATAACGACGATGTCCAGCCCCCCCAGCCGGGACTGCGTGTGGCGGAAGCTTTCCCGGACCTGGCGCTTGATCCGGTTGCGCGCCACGGCCCTGTGCGCCGCCTTGCGGGAGACCACCAGACCCAGTCGCGGGGACTCCCGGTCATTAGGAATGGCCAATGCCGTGAACCAGCGGTCGCTTGCCTTGCAGCGACAGCCATCAAAAACCCGTTTGAATTCGGCCGGCCCTGTCAGACGCACCTGCCGTGGGAAACGCGTCACGCCAGGACGCAGGATGCCGCTTCAGACAGACAGCCGTGCGCGGCCCTTGGCGCGACGTGCCTTGATGATGGCCCGACCGCTCTTGGTGCTCATGCGGGCACGAAAGCCGTGGGTCCGCTTGCGCTTCAGGTTGCTGGGTTGAAATGTTCTTTTCATGGCACACTAAATTCCAAAAATAACAATGAAGTAGTCCACGCCACCGGCGGGCGGGAAAAGGGCGCAAAGGGTACTGTTTTAGCGCCCGCACTGTCAACCGGAAAAGATCTCCGGCCGACGTCCCGGGGTGTGGATAACTTTCAGCGACAGGTATAGACTGCTCCCCCTCGGTAGCCGACTTGCAACGACAAAAAGGGAGATTTGACTGGTGGAAGCATCGCTCTGGCAAAAATGTCTGGTTCGTCTGGAAAACGAACTGCCCGAGCAACAATTCAACACCTGGATACGCCCCCTGCACGCCGTCGAAACCCCGGAAAGCCTGCGCCTGCTGGCACCCAACCAGTTTGTGCTCGACTGGGTCATGAAACACCATTTCGATACCATCTCGCGTACCCTGCATGACCTCGGACCCGAGGCAGTCACCGAGGTCCAGCTCGATATCGGCAGCAGCCACCGGGTGGCCGACCCGCTGCCGGCAACGGCACCGTCCGCCACCCCCCGGGCCGGTGTTGCCAACCAGCCGGCCCCGGTGCAGTACAAGAGCAACCTGAATCCCGATTTCACCTTCGATGCCTTTGTCGGCGGCAAGTCCAACCAGCTGGCGCGCGCCGCCTCCATGCAGGTCGGGGAAAATCCGGGCGGGGCGTACAATCCGCTGTTCATCTATGGCGGTGTCGGTCTCGGCAAGACCCACCTGATGCACTCCGTGGGCAACCTGATCCTGGAGCGCAACCCCGCGGCGCGCGTGATCTACCTGCATTCGGAACGCTTTGTCGCCGACATGGTCAAGGCGCTGCAGCACAATGCCATTAACGAGTTCAAGCGCTTCTATCGGACGGTGGATGCCCTGCTCATCGATGACATCCAGTTTTTTGCCGGCAAGGAACGTTCACAGGAGGAATTCTTTCATACATTCAATGCGTTACTTGAAGGTCAGCAGCAGGTGATCCTGACCTGTGACCGTTACCCCAAGGAGGTCCATGGCCTCGAGGAGCGCCTCAAGTCGCGGTTCGGCTGGGGGCTGACCGCCGCGATCGAACCGGCGGAACTGGAAACCCGCGTGGCCATTCTCATGAACAAGGCCACCCAGAACAATATCGAGCTGCCGGATGACGTGGCGTTTTTCATTGCCAAGCGCATCCAGTCCAACATCCGTGAACTGGAAGGCGCCCTGCGTCGGGTCATGGCCAGTGCCCGGTTCACCGGACGTCCCATTACGCTGGAATTCACCAAGGAGGCCCTGCGCGACCTGCTGGCCCTGCAGGACAAGCTGGTGACCATCGACAACATCCAGAAGGTGGTGGCGGAATACTACAAGATCCGGGTCGCCGACCTGCTGTCGCCGCGCCGCAGCCGCACCATTACCCGGCCGCGCCAGGTCGCCATGGCACTGGCGAAGGAACTGACAACGCACAGCCTGCCCGAGATTGGTGATGCCTTTGGTGGCCGCGACCATACCACGGTCCTGCATGCCTGCCGCAAGGTGGTAGAACTCAAGGAAAGCGATGCGCGCATCAACGAGGACTATAGCAACCTGTTGAGAACCCTGACGACATAATGTGGGTAAGGTGTGGATAACAATCCGCGCTATTTTTATCCCCTGTTATCCACAGTTTGCCCACCGTTCATCACAGGTTTTTACTGCCGGATATACTCTTTACAACCGACTGTAGATAAAGTGTTTATACTGCTTACCCACAGCATTCGGCGTGCTTAATTACATTAACAATCATCTTTAAAAATATTAAATATATCTATTATGAAATTTTCCATTCAGCGTGAAACCCTGCTCAAACCACTGCAACAGGTAGCCGGTGTGGTTGAACGTCGTCAAACCCTTCCGATACTGGGTAATGTGTTACTCAATGCCACCAAGAAAAGTCTCAAGCTGACGGCCACGGATCTCGAAGTCGAACTGCAGGCACAGGCAAAGGTTGCGGTCACGGAGACCGGTGACATCACACTGCCGGCACGCAAACTGCTGGACATTTGCCGCACACTGCCTGAAGCGGCGGACATCGATATCACCATCAAGAATGAGCGCGCACAAATCCGCTCCGGCATGAGTCGTTTTACCCTGGCCACCCTGCCAGCCAGTGAATTTCCGATGGTCGACAAGATCAAGAGCGCAAGCAAGTTGGCGGTTGCTCAAAACGCCCTGCGGGCACTGATCGACCGCACCGCCTTTTCCATGGCCCAGCAGGATGTGCGCTACTACCTGAACGGCCTGATGCTGGAAACGGCCAACGGTACCTTACGGGGCGTGGCCACCGACGGCCATCGGCTGGCGTTATGCGAGTTCGCCCTGGACACCGGTGATATCACCGAACAACAGGTCATTGTGCCGCGCAAGGGGGTGCAGGAGCTGCACCGGCTGCTGGAGGAGGACGATGCCGAGGTGCAGGTCGAGATCGGCAGCAACCATATCCGCATCACCACCAGTGCGCTGCGTTTTACCTCCAAGTTGATCGATGGGCGTTTCCCCGACTACCATCGTGTCATTCCCAAGGGGGCCGACAAGAGCCTGGTGATCGAGCGTGAGATGTTGCGTCAGGCACTGACCCGGACATCGATCCTGTCCAATGAAAAATATCGCGGGATTCGCCTGGATATTTCAAAAAATAATCTTAAAATTCAAGCACATAACCCTGAACAGGAAGAGGCGGTTGAAGAAATCGAGGTCGCCTTTGCGCATGAACCCCTGCTGATCGGGTTCAACGTAACCTATCTTCTGGACGTGCTGAGTGCTATTCAAACTCCAGAGGTCGAGGTGCTGTTGAGTGATGCCAACAGCAGTGCGCTGATACATGCACCGGGGGTGAGCGAATGTCGCTATGTAGTTATGCCGATGCGTCTGTGATAGCCACTGTCCAGCGTATCGCCCCTGCTTACAGTTTCTGATTTCATTGCCAGCTTTCGCCACGGGACTGCAGACACTCGATATCGGTCAATTCCGGAATATCGAAACTGCACAGCTTAGCTTTTCCCCCGCACTTAACCTGATAACCGGCCCCAATGCAGCCGGCAAGACCAGCCTGTTGGAGGCCGTGTACTGTCTCGGGCGGGTACGTTCCTTTCGAACTCATGATGCCAACCAGCTCATCCGTTATGGGCAGGCGGCCTTTCGCGTGGTCGGGCGCGTCGGTTTGTCGGACGGCCGGGTCATACCGGTCGGGGTCCAGCGTCGACCCGGGAGCTATGATATCCACCTGGAAGGCCGGCCCCTGAAAAGGCTCTCGGATCTTGCGGGCCGTTTCCCGGTCCACCTGATGACCGGGGATACCGTTAACATCCTGAGCGGGGGCCCGCGCTACCGGCGTCAGTCGCTCGACTGGGCGCTGTTTCATGTGGAACACAATTACCGGAATGTCTGGCAGCGCTATGCCCGTGCCTTGCGTCAGCGCAATGCAGCCCTGAGAGCCCAAGCGCCCGTGCCACAGGTTACGGCCTGGAACAAGGAACTGGTGGAAACGGCTGTTGCCCTGGACCGGTTGCGGCGCGATTACCTCAAGGACCTCTCCGGGTATGTTGCCCGGGAGCTGGCGGCCCTGCTTCCCGGCAAGACCTTTGTTATTCGTTACCAGCCGGGCTGGACACAGGACCTGAGTTTGCCTGTGGCCCTGGATAAATCCCTGGATAAGGATCGGGCGCGGGGTTATACGCACGCCGGACCCCACCGGGCGGATTTTGCCTTATTGGTGGATGACCGGTCTGCCCAGGCCCATTACTCCCGGGGGCAACAGAAGACCATTATTGTCGCGTTCCTGCTGGGGCAGGTAAAGCTGCAACATGCACTGGCCGCGCCGAAGGGGGTCTTTTTGCTGGACGACCTGGCGAGTGAACTGGATGCCGAGCATCAGGCGCGGGTGCTATCGGGCCTGGCAGAACTGGAGACCCAGGTCGTCGTGACTGCGATCGATACCCAGGCGCTGGATCTTGCCGCGTGGCCGACACATACAAGGTTTCACGTGGAACATGGCGACATACAGGAAGTGCTATAATGCGCCGGTTCTCTCAAGGATTACGCCATGACCGATACCAAGTCCTATACATCATCCAATATTAAGGTACTTAAAGGCCTGGATGCCGTGCGTAAACGGCCAGGTATGTACATCGGCGATACGGATGATGGCACCGGTCTGCACCATATGGTGTTCGAAGTCGTCGACAATTCCATTGATGAAGCACTGGCCGGCCATTGCAATGAAATCAATGTCATTCTGCACAGCGACCAATCCGTCACTATCACCGACGACGGGCGCGGTATCCCGGTCGATATGCACCCTGAGGAGGGGCGTTCCGCGGCCGAGGTCATCATGACTGTCCTGCATGCCGGCGGGAAATTTGATGACAATTCCTACAAGGTATCGGGCGGCCTGCACGGTGTGGGTGTCTCGGTGGTTAACGCCCTGTCCGAATACCTGCGCCTGACCATACACCGCGATGGTCAGATTTATACCCAGGAATATCATATGGGTGAGCCACAGGCGCCCCTGAAGAGCACCGGCAAAACCGACGAGACCGGTACCGAAGTGCGTTTCAAGCCCAGCAGCGAGATCTTTTCGGATACCGAATACCACTATGACATTCTGGCCAAGCGTCTGAGAGAGCTGTCTTATTTGAATTCCGGTGTGCGTATCCGGCTGGTAGATAAGCGCACCGACAAAGAGGATATCTTTGAATTCCAGGGCGGTATCAAGGCATTCGTGGAGCATCTCAACCGCAATAAAACCCCGCTTCATCCGACAGTGTTCTACTTTTCCGTGGAGAAGGACATGGTCGGGGTCGAGGTCGCGATGCAATGGAATGATTCCTACCAGGAAAACATCTTCTGTTTTACCAATAATATTCCTCAGCGTGACGGGGGTACGCATCTCGCGGGTTTTCGTGGCGCCCTGACACGTACTTTGAACCAGTACATGGAAAAAGAGGGCGTCATGCGCAAGGCCAAGGTCTCGGCTACCGGTGATGATGCCCGCGAAGGCCTGACCGCGGTGTTGTCCGTAAAAGTGCCGGATCCGAAATTTTCCTCGCAGACCAAGGACAAGCTGGTGTCCTCGGAGATCAAGGGCATTGTCGAGTCCATGGTCAGCGAGCAGTTCCAGAACTATCTCTTGGAAAGCCCGGCAGAGGCCAAGGCGATCACCTCCAAGATCCTGGATGCGGCACGCGCCCGCGAGGCCGCCCGCAAGGCACGTGAAATGACGCGCCGCAAGGGGGCCCTGGACGTTGCCGGTTTGCCGGGCAAGCTGGCCGATTGCCAGGAGCGCGACCCGGCCCTGTCCGAACTGTTCCTGGTCGAGGGTGATTCCGCGGGTGGTTCGGCCAAGCAGGGACGCGATCGCAAGTATCAGGCCATTCTCCCGTTGAAGGGCAAGATCCTGAATGTGGAGAAGGCGCGCTTCGACAAGATGCTGTCCTCGGTCGAGGTCGGTACCTTGATCACCGCTATGGGTTGCGGCATCGGCCGGGAGGAATTCGACCCGGATAAATTACGCTACCACCGCATCATTATCATGACAGATGCCGACGTGGATGGCTCGCATATACGCACCTTGCTGCTGACCTTTTTCTATCGTCAGATGCCCGAGCTGATCGAGCGCGGCCATGTCTATATTGCCCAGCCGCCACTCTATAAGATTAAAAAAGGAAAACAAGAACAATATGTTAAGGATGATTCCGCATTAAATGCCCTGCTTCTGCAGGGGGCGGTCGACAAGGCGCAGCTGTATGTCAATCCGGATGCCCCGTCCCTGAGTGGCCCGGCCCTGGAGGCGCTGGCCAGTCAGTACATGGCGGTTATGGCGAGCATACGCCGCCTGTCACGCCGCTACGATGCCGACATCCTTGAGAAGATGATTTACATGACGGCACTTGACGCGGCCACATTGCAGGAGATCGATGCCGTGCGCGCCTGGTTCAAGGAACTCGAGCAGCGCATGAACGAAAGTCTGCCCTCGGGCCAGCGTTATACCACCGAGGTGGATCCGGCCGCGGAAGGGGACGGTTTCGTCGCCAAATTCAGCAAGTGGACCCACGGTATCGTGGCTGCCGAGCAAAGCTATACCAGTGAGTTTTTCAGCAGCGGCGAATACGAGCGCATCACCGCCCTGGGTACCCAACTGGATGGGCTGCTCGGGGAAGGTGCCTATGTGCAGCGCGGGGAGCGCCGTGAAGAGGTGCACTCCTTCAAGCAGGCGCTGAATTGGTTGCTGGATGAGGCCAAGCGCGGCCAGCATATCCAGCGCTACAAGGGCCTGGGTGAGATGAACCCTGATCAGCTCTGGGAAACCACCATGGATTCGGCGACCCGCCGCCTGTTACAGGTACAGATCGAGGATGCCGTGGGCTCGGACGAAATCTTCACCACCCTGATGGGCGATCATGTGGAACCACGCCGGGAATTCATTGAGCAGAATGCCCTGGCGGTTTCCAACCTGGATATCTGACACCTCCCTGTCAGGCAGTGATCCTGCCTGAATGCAGGGGGATCCGTCTTTACTCCCTACAACCGTTCCCGGATATCCCGCGAGGTCTTGCCGGCCTCTGATTCGGCTTGCCTGACTGAATACGGCAGAATGAAGGGGGCCGTTTCGTGGCATAGTCAATATTTTTTAACAGATCTAATATGTATAAAATCAAATAGTTAATATTTGTGTATACCATATTATTTATGTTTACATTAAATAATTAGTCTTCTTTGACTAACCCGAACGTTGAGCCAGGAATGACATTAAGTCTGATCGTTCTGGTGAACCGGTTTAAATTTAAAGTAAACCCTATATATAGTTTATACCTGTATTTTGCCTAGGCTATCGAGCTTATAGGGTAAGGGGATCAGCGACGAGGATCAGTCCTGCAGGGTGGTGATCTCCACCATGTTGGTTTCAATCCATCCGGAGCTCTCCTTGAGTATCTCCTGGGCAGTTTTCCCGCTGGGAGAAATCGGCGGCCCGATGCGTACCTGGATGGTGCCGGGATGTTTGATAAAGCTGCGGCGTGGCCAGTATTCGCCGGCATTGTGGGCAACGGGGATAATCGGGTACCCCGAGCGTTCAGCGAGTACCGCGCCACCGATCTTGTAACGTCCCTTTTTGCCTGGCGCCACCCGGGTCCCCTCGGGAAACAGAATGACCCAGAGGCCCGCGGCAAGGCGTTCCTTACCTTGCTTGACCAGCTGTTCGACGGCCGCGCGTCCACTGCTGCGGTTGAGTGCGATCGGTTTCATCAGCGCCAGGGCCCAGCCGAAAATCGGGATCCAGAGCAGTTCACGTTTGGCGACCCAGATCTGGGACGGAAACATGATCTGAAGGGCAAAGGTTTCCCAGGTGGACTGGTGCTTGGAGAACACGATACAGGGTTCGGTGGGAATGTGTTCGTGGCCCTGTATTTCGTGATATAGCCTGCAGGTGATGCCTAGCCACCAGAGGATGAAATGTACATAGCCGTTGACGAATGCCTGGCGGCTTGCCAGTGACAACGGAAACATGAATATCACCAGAATGCCGGCTATCAGGGTGGTTGTGGCGAACACCAGCCAGAAGGCCGCGGCGCGCAGGTACAGTACAAACAGGGAGGGGGCGTCAGCGCGCGGTGGTATGGTTGCCATGGGACTTATGAGCCGGCATCGGGGGTCAACAGGGCATCGACTGCACTGGTCAGATCCCTGAAGACGGAGACATTCGAACCCAGGTCGGGATGGGTGAGGGTCTCGGCGCCCTTGCCGGTCTTGACCAGAATAGGGTGTGCACCCACGGCACGGGCCGCCTGCAGGTCATCCAGGGAGTGCCCAATGACCGGCACACTTTTCAGATCCACGCGCAGACGGCGGGCGATGTCCAGGAACAGTCCGGGTTTGGGTTTGCGGCATTCACAGTCCTCGACCGCAGCATGCGGGCAGAAAAATACCGCATCGATGAGGCCTCCGGCCTCGGTCACGGCCCTGTGCATTTTGTCGTGGATCAGCACCAGTGCATCCATATCGAGCTGCTTGCGGGCGATCCCGTCCTGGTTGGTGGCCACGACAATGCGCCAGCCGGCACGATGCAGACGTGCAATGGCCGCCAGGCTGCCGGGAATGGGTTTCCACTCGGCGGGTGAGGTAACCGCGTCGTGCAGATTTTCATTGATGACACCATCGCGTTCAAGGATAACTAGTTTCATCGATTCGACATCAGGTATCCCTGAACTCTGATACGCGGATGCGGCCATTGATCATGCGCGAATCGCGTTGCATGAGCATGTCCATTTTGGCCCAGAAGGCAGCCTTGAGATCGAAGTCCGCCGCAATTGTGGTGCCGATCAGCAGGATAAACAGGTCGGCGCATTCCTCGGCAAGCTTGTGCGTATCCTTGCCCTTGGTGATACAGGCCGAGATCTCGCCAAGCTCTTCGGTCATCAGTGCAACGCGGTAGGCGAGTTCCTCGCCACCGGTGTTCCTGAAGTCATGTTTGTCATGAAAGGCCTGTACGGCAGCCAGCATGTCTTTGTAGGAATCATTGTCACTCATAACTGTACCGGTGGCTGGTATTCGATATACAAAAATAACAATCTACCGCAGAGACGCAGAGGACGCAGAGTCAAAAATAAACATCTCACCGCAAAGGCGCAAAGGACGCAAAGTCAAAACACAGAACATGCCAATAATAAACCACACTTCAACATTCGTTAATGACCGCACCTTTGCCGTTCACCGGTTCGGAGTTGTTACAATAATTCTTTCTTTGCGTCCGTTGCGCCTTTGCGGCGAATAGTTTTGTGCATATTGAAATATTGTTTTCTCTGCGTCCTCCGCGTCTCCGCGGTGAATTCTTGTCTTTAGCCCGGCAGACGCGATATATCGGCAACCTGCAGAAACAGTTCGCACAGGGCGTTCAGCAAGGCCAGTCGATTGTCACGCAGTACGGTGTCATCGGTCATCACCATGACATCATCAAAGAACTTGTCTACCGGTGCCTGCAGGGTGGCGAGCTCGCTCAGTGCCTCGGTGTAGTTACGGTTCCCGAGCAGCGGAGTGACAAGCGCCTCGAGTTTGCTGATCTCAGCCGCCAGCACCTGTTCGGCCGGCTCCTGCAGCAGGGCCGGGTCATAGTTCCTGGGTATGGCGGTTTCCGCCTTGCGTAGAATGTTGCGGATGCGCTTGTTTGCCGACGCCAGCCTGGCCGACTCGGGCAGGTTGCGGAATGCCTTTACTGCGGTCAGGCGCTGATCGAAGTCCAGTGGTCGTCGGGGTTGGCGCACCAGTACCGCCGTGAATTCGTCGACGTCGTAGTCCCGTTCCAGGTAATAGCCGCGCAGGCGCTCCATAAGGAAGCCGAACAGCTCGTCCGCGTTCAGGTTGGTGACCAGCTTATCGGAAAAGCCGTCTGCGGCCGTGTCGATCAGGGAGCGCAGGTCCAGGTCGAGCTGCTTCTCTATGAGGATGCGCAGTATGCCAAGTGCCGCGCGCCGCAGCCCGAAGGGGTCCTTGTCACCGGTGGGCGGCTGACCGATAGCGAAGATACCCACCAGCGTATCCAGCCGATCGGCAATCGCCAGCGCCTGGCCGGTGGGGTACCCGGGCAGGTCATCGCCGGCGAAGCGGGGCTGGTACTGTTCATCCAGTGCCGTCGCCACCTCGCTGGCTTCACCATCATGCACGGCATAATAGCGCCCCATAACGCCCTGGAGTTCAGGGAATTCGTAGACCATGCTGGTCAACAGGTCGCATTTGCACAGGGCGGCCGCACGTTGTGCGTGGTCGTTATTAAAGCCGAGCTGGTCGGCGATGGTCGCCGCAATACGGCCGACACGCACCTGCTTGTCACCCAGCGATCCGAGTTTCTGCTGGAAGGTTACCGTGTTCAGCTGTTCGGCGCGGCTGGCCAGCGACTGCTTGCGGTCCTGGTTCCAGAAGAAGTCGGCATCCTGGAGGCGCGGCCGGATCACGCGTTCGTTGCCGGCCTGTACCTGCTGCGGGTCCTTGCTGTCGATGTTGGCGATGGTTATGAAATGCGGCAGCAACTGGCCATCATGGTCCTCGACCGGGAAAAATTTCTGGTGGTCCTGCATGCTCGAGACCAGTGCCTCGGCAGGTACATCGAGAAAACGCCGGTCGAAACTTCCGCTGATGGCCACCGGCCACTCCACCAGGGCGGTGACCTCCTCGAGCAGATCAGCGTCGATGCGGGCGCGACCACCCAGTGACTGTCCGGCCGCCTCGATCTGCCCGCGTATCAGCTCGCGGCGCCGGTCCATGTCGACCAGCACCCAGCCTTTTTTCTCCAGGGTTTCGACATACGCGGCCGGTTCGACGATGGCGATCTTTTCATCGTGATGAAAGCGGTGACCGCGGGTATAACGGTCACAGGCAATGCCAAGGATGTCTGCCTCAACAGGCTCCGTGCCCAGCAACAGCAGCACCCAGTGCACCGGGCGCACGAATTCCACCTCCTGGTCGCCCCAGCGCATTCGCTTTGGAACCGGCAAGGCCTTCAGTGCACGTTCAACCAGTGCCGGAATGACCTCCACCGCCGGTTGCCCCTGTTCGACCGAGCGCCAGGCGAGGAAACTCCCCTTACTGGTCTCCAGCTGGTCAAGTTCGGCGACAGTGACGCCGCAGGAACGCGCGAATCCCTGCGCTGGTCCTGTCGGATCGCCGTTTTCGTCGAAGGCTGCCAGCAAGGCCGGACCACGGCGCACGACCTCCCGGTCCGGCTGGGTCAGCGGGACCTTTTCGATGTGAACGGCCAGGCGGCGTGGCGAGGCATAGGCATGGGCCTTACCATGGGCAAGATGGTTCTCCTGCAGCAGGCTGTCCAGGGATGTGCAGAAAGATTCGGCCAGCCGGCGCAATGCCAGTGGCGGCAATTCCTCGGTGCCAATCTCGACTAACAGGTCATGTTCCATCATAACGACCGGCCGGTGCTGGACAGCATGGGGAAGCCGAGTGATTCGCGGCGCTCATAGTAGGCCTCGGCGACCTGGCGGGCCAGAGTCCGTACCCGCAGGATGTAGCGCTGCCTTTCGGTGACCGAGATGGCGTTGCGGGCATCGAGCAGGTTGAAGGTGTGCGAGGCCTTCAGCGCCATTTCGTAGGCGGGCAGCGGCAGCCCGGTCTCGATCAGGCGGCTGCTCTCCCGTTCGCACACATCGAACCAGGACAGCAGCGACTCGACATCGGCCTGCTCGAAGTTGTAGGCGGACATTTCCACTTCATTCTGGTGAAACACGTCACGGTAGGTAACCGGCCCGTCCGGACTCTCGGTCCAGATCAGGTCGAAGACACTTTCGACCTCCTGCAGGTACATGGCGATGCGCTCCAGGCCATAGGTAATTTCACCGGTCACCGGCCGGCACTCCAGACCGCCGACCTGTTGGAAATAAGTGAACTGGGTAATCTCCATGCCATTCAGCCAGACCTCCCAGCCCAGGCCCCAGGCACCCAGGGTAGGTGATTCCCAGTTGTCCTCGACAAAGCGGATGTCGTGCACCAGCGGATCGATACCCAGCCCGCGCAGCGAGTCGAGGTAGAGTTTCTGGATTTCCAGCGGCGAGGGCTTCATGACCACCTGGTACTGGTAGTAGTGCTGCAGGCGGTTGGGATTATCGCCGTAGCGCCCGTCGGTGGGGCGCCGTGAGGGCTGTACATAAGCCGCGCGCCACGGTTCGGGGCCGATGGCGCGCAGGAAGGTCGCGGGGTGAAAAGTGCCCGCACCCACCTCCATGTCGTAAGGCTGCAGCAGGGCGCAGCCCATGCTGCCCCAGTAATGCTGGAGTGCAAGTATAAGGTCCTGGAATGTTTTGGGTATATCAGACACGGGTCGGGCTTGTTTCCGTTGTTGCCTGGTGGGTGGCTGCGCTGCCGATCGGCGAGTATACCGTGCAGTGCCGCAAATTTCCCCACATGGGTGATGCGGAAGATGCGGTGTGCACATGTCTTTTTATCCGCCAATATGGTAATTATTGAGTTAGTGGTGGTGAACGGGATCGGTCAAATCACGCCGGGCGGACTAAAGCCGGTGTGCCCTGCGGCCGACTAACTAGCCATTACCCGGTGGAGGAAAAGCATGCAACAGCTGATTCTCGAACAAACCGCCCAGGCCCAGTGGCAGGCGCTGATACACGACGCACAGGCGCTCTGCAACCGACACCTGGATGAAACACTGGAAAGTTACCTGGTCTTCCTGTTGATGCGTTTTACCGACAAGCCCCATAGCCTGTCACGCGTCATGGCAAGCGATTACCTGCAAAGTCAGGCCTGCAGCGGTGAACAGCGGGTCGATCGCCTGCGTGATGTCGGTGATCACTGCCTGCTGTTTTCCGGTCTGTTCCCGCAACTCGCCGAGCGTCGCCTGGTACGTGTCAGCTACTTCGTCAACCTGGGGAGGTCATCCTACCTGCAGCTGTCCGACCTGCTCGATCGCAGCTGGGCCGGGGTCTATGGAAACCTGTCAGCAGCCTTCGTGGTGCTCATGGATATCCTGCACGCCATGCGTGAGGTCGGCGGCCAGTCGATGCTGACGCCGCTTCAGGCCATGGACTTGTGGCAGGACACCGGCAGCCGCCGCTGCTATCAGCAGGTCTGCGGCGAACACGCTATTGCGGCCCCGGGCACACCGGAATCACACTGAATATCCCTGTTTTTCTCCTTCCACCCTGTGCATGGGTTAGAATACCGTACCTGTCATAACAGACTTTTTCACCGCAAAGACACAAAGAACGCAAACAAGATCATAAATTCATTTCCAATCAGCAAGCTCGCAGTTTGAGATTGTTTGAACGTACTTTCATTATTCAGGTTTATTTAACTTTACGTCCTTTGCGCCTTTGCGGTAAATCTTTTTTCCCACAGTCATCAATCACAGTGTGCCATGTCTGAACCACACAAAGCCGTTGCCCTCATTTCCGGTGGACTCGATTCACTGCTGGCCGCGCGCGTGGTGATGGAGCAGGGCGTGCAGGTCGAGGGCATCAATTTCTATACCGGTTTCTGCGTGGAAGGCCACACCCATGCGATCCGCAAGAAAGACCGCGCCAGACCGAAGCGCAACAATGCCCTGTGGGTGGCCGAGCAGCTGGGCATCAAGCTGCACATCATCGATATCATCGAGGAATACAAGCAGGTGGTGATCAACCCGAAGCATGGCTACGGTGCAAATCTCAACCCCTGTCTTGACTGCAAAATCTTCATGGTAAAGAAGGCGCACGAATGGATTGAGGCCAACGGTTTCGATTTCATCATCACCGGAGAAGTCATCGGGCAGCGTCCTATGTCGCAGCGGCGCGATACCATGCCGGTGGTGGCGCGCGACTCCGGCGCCGGCGAACGGCTGGTACGGCCGCTGTGTGCACGCAACCTGCCGCCGACTTTGCCGGAACAGGAGGGCTGGCTGGACCGCGAGCGGCTCTATGATTTCAATGGTCGTTCGCGCAAGCCGCAGATGGCGTTGGCACGCCAGTTCGGCTTTGAAGACTATGCACAGCCGGCCGGGGGTTGCTGCTTCCTCACTGACCAGCAATACGCCGTCAAGCTGACGGATCTTTGGGAAACTCGTGGCAAGCGCGAATATGACCTCGACGATATCATGCTGCTCAAGGTCGGGCGCCATTTGCGGCCGCGTCCGAATTTCAAGCTGATCATCGGGCGCGAGGAAGGCGAGAACCGCTTCATGGAAGGATATCGCAAGCGCTTCGCGCACCTGATTCCTCTCAGTCACACCGGACCTCTGGTGCTGCTTGATGGCGAGGCCGACAGTGATGATCTCGAACTCGCCGCACGCCTGACCGCACGTTTCAGCCAGGGCCGTGATGCCGAGCGAGTCACCGTCGAAGTGACCGGCAAGGGCGGTGCTGCGCGCACCCTCGAGGTCACCCCGTTGCCTGCCGGCGAAATACCGCCAGAATGGTATCTATGAGTACCGAGACCGTTGATGCCCGGCATCTGCTGTGCCCGCTTCCCGTGATACGCACCCAGGACACACTGGCACGCCTGGCGCCCGGCGATTCCGTGCAGGTGTTGTGCACGGACCCCGGCGCAATCCATGACATCCCGGCCTGGTGTCGTGTGCATGGCCACGAGGTGTGCGATATTTTCGAGCAGGATGGCGAAATCGTGATCACCGTTCGTGTCGCTGCCACCTGACAGGAGTACTCCATTGGCCGGTCACCACCACAGCACGGAATTGCTCAATGCGCGCTACCGGGAAGTCCGCAAGGTGACGCTGGTTGGCTCCGTGATCGACCTGTTATTGGGTGTGGCCAAGATTCTGATCGGTATACCGGCGCATTCCCAGGCACTGATTGCCGATGGCGTGCACTCGCTGTCGGACCTCGGTACGGATGTGCTGGTCCTTTACGCCGCCAAACATTCCCACCGTGCCGCCGATGCGGAGCACCCCTACGGGCACGGCCGCATCGAAACGGTAGCCACCGTAGCGCTGGGTATGGCCTTGACGGCCGTGGCCATGGGCATCAGCTTCGAAGCCGTACGCCGCATGCTGGACCCGCAGTTGCTGTTGCGTCCGGAAATGCCGGCGCTGATCGTGGCGCTGATCTCGATCCTTTCCAAGGAGGCCGTCTACCGTTACACCGCCAACGCGGCGCGGCGCTTGCGTTCCAAAATGCTGCATGCCAATGCCTGGCACAGCCGTACAGATGCCATCTCCTCGATCGTGGTGGTGATCGGGGTTGGTGGCGCCATGGCGGGCATGCCCTACCTGGATGCGGTTGCTGCGGTCGCGGTGGCGCTGATGATTGCCAAGATCGGTTGGGACCTGTTGTGGAAGAGCGTGCAGGAACTGATCGATACGTCGCTGGAGCGCGAGCAGGTGGAGGTCATCCGCGAGTCGATACTCGCGGTACCGGGGGTGCGGGAGCTGCACATGTTACGCAGCCGGAGCAGCGGCAGTGATGCCCTGGTGGACGTGCATATCCTGGTCGACCCGATACTGAGCGTTTCGGAAGGGCACCAGATTGGCGAGGCGGTACGCACCCGGTTGCTGCAGGACATCGACGAGGTCTCCGACGTGACCGTGCACATTGATCCAGAGGATGATGAGCTGGCCGCGCCCTGTATAGGTCTGCCGCTGCGCGACGCCATCCAGGAGCAGCTGGATGCGCAACTGCAAGAACTCAATATCGACGTGGACATGGAAAAACCCGTACTGCATTACCTGGGCGGCAAGGTCCACGTGGATATCATTTTGCCGTTGGCGGATCTCAGGTCGGAGGCCGCCAGCGAAATCTCAGACAAGCTGGTGCGAGCGGTCCAGCGCGTGCCGGACGTGGGCGAGGTCAGGGTCTACTTCCAGGCGCACTAGCGCACCATTATTGTGCGTCTGCGCTTTATTGCGCACCAAGTTGGTGCGCTTTCATCCCGGTGCGTGAACCTAAGTATGTGATAAAAATCGGGTTGCCTGAGTGGGGTGCCGTGGCATAATTCGTGCTTCGCTGAGAACAAGAAAACAGACTTTTATGAAATGTCCGCTGTCATACTGACGGCGGTGTGAAACGACGTAGCTTATTTGGAGGAGTTGTAATGTCCGCAACCAAAGTTTTGAAGATGATCAAAGATAACGGGGTCAAGTACGTCGACCTGCGTTTTACCGACACCATCGGCAAGGAACAACACGTTTCCATTCCCACCGGAATCATCAATGCCGAATTTTTCAAGGATGGCAAGATGTTCGACGGCTCCAGTATCTCCGGCTGGAAGGGCATCAACGAGTCCGACATGGTGCTGATGCCGGATACCACAACCGCGGTCCTGGATCTGTTCAGTGATGAGCCGACCCTGAACCTGCGCTGTGACATCCTGGAGCCGACCACCATGAAGGGTTACGAGCGCGACCCGCGTTCCATCGCCAAGCGTGCCGAGGCCTACCTGAAGTCCACCAAGATCGCCGATACCGCCTACTTCGGACCGGAGCCGGAGTTCTTCGTGCTCGAGGAAGCACGCTGGGGTGCGGACATGAGCGGCTCGTTCTGCAAGGTGGATTCCGAAGAGGCCCACTGGAACTCAGAGCGGGCATACGAGGACGGCAACATCGGTCACCGACCCACGGTGAAGGGCGGTTATTTTCCGGTCCCGCCAGTGGATTCACTGCATGACCTGCGCAGCGCCATGTGCCTGGCTCTGGAAGAGATGGGTGTTTCAGTCGAGGTTCACCATCACGAGGTGGCCACGGCCGGACAGTGTGAAATCGGTACCCGCTTCCAGACCCTGGTACGCCGTGCCGACGAGAACCAGATCCTCAAGTATGTGGTGATGAATGTGGCCCACGGTTACGGCAAGACCGCGACCTTCATGCCCAAGCCGCTGGTAGGTGATAACGGCAGTGGCATGCATGTGCATCAGTCTCTCGCCAAGGCCGGCAAGAACATCTTTACCGGCAACAAGTACGGCGGCCTGTCACAACAGGCGCTCTACTACATCGGCGGTATCTTCAAGCACGCCCGCGCTCTTAACGCCTTCACCAACGCCAGTACCAACAGCTACAAGCGCCTGGTGCCGGGTTTCGAGGCGCCGGTAATGCTGGCCTATTCGGCGCGCAATCGGTCGGCGTCCGTGCGTATCCCGTTCGAGTCCAACCCGAAGGGACGCCGGATCGAGGTGCGCTTCCCGGATTCCAGCGGCAACCCCTATCTGTGCTTCTCGGCCATGATGATGGCCGGTCTTGACGGCATCAAGAACAAGATCGACCCGGGCAGTGCCATGGACAAGGATCTCTACGACCTGCCGCCGGAAGAAGAGGCGAAGATCGACACGGTCTGCAGCTCGCTGGATCAGGCGCTGGATGCACTGGATGTAGACCGCAAGTTCCTGACCGCCGGTGGCGTGTTCACCGACGACATGATCGACGGCTATATCGACTTGAAGATGGAGGAAGTCACGCGCCTGCGCATGACCACTCACCCGGTCGAGTTTGACATGTACTACAGCCTGTAAGACAGCAGTACCGTTCTGATTAAAGCGCCCTTCGGGGCGCTTTTTTTTGCCTGCATGGAAGCGTGCGCCTGCAGGCTAGAAAAACTCCTTCACCGCAAAGGCGCAAAGGACGCAAAGAAGAAATAAATATTGACCCGTACAAAAACACCTATTTTGATTAGCAATAAACTGATAGTTCTGTTTTTGTTGTATGAAATTCTTACTCTGTGCTCTCGGCATCTCTCGGCAACTGTGTCCTGCATTGCTCTACCTCCTGCATGGCCCAAGCCAGCCTCTCGACCGGTTCCCGGTCTCACCTTCTCCCTGCAGTCGTGCGGTGATTACTTCTATATTCCGTTACCAGCCGGACATGTAATGTGTGAATTCAGGGACTTGAAACCGATCAAAGGAGCCAAATCACGGATCAGCTGTATTGCATCGCGTCACTGACGGGTTTATGGTGCTTTTATGAGATATTTTATCGTGTTACTGGTGCTGTTGACTGGCCTGGCGCAGGCCGAGATCTACAAGACCACCAACGCCGATGGCGAGGTGATTTTTTCAGACCAGCCCAGCCCGGGAGCGGAACAGGTGCAGCTGCCGGAGTTGCCGACCTATTCGGCACCCTCGGCACACACGCGTGCCCGAACTACTAGCGCCGCGCAGAAGCAACCGCCCAAGAGCCATTATCAGAGCATGGTGTTCACAACGCCGGAGGATGATGCCACGCTGCGCACTAACCTCGGGGATGTGAGTGCCAGTGTGTCACTGCAACCCGTATTGAAGATCCGTCTGGGACACCGGATCCAGTATTACCTGGATGATGTGCCCCATGGCAAGCCGGTTGCCATGACCAAAATCAGTTTTACTAACCTGGATCGGGGCTCCCATCTCCTGTCTGCCAGCGTGGTCGATGCCCAGGGCAATTCGATCATCAGCACCGATACCGTGGTCTTTCATTTGCACCGCGCATCGATCAATTTTCCCAATCGTTAGTCGCCTGCCTGGAAACCCTGAATCCCCGTGACACTCGCACCATAATGGTGCACAATGATGGCTGTGAGTTTCGAGCGGCCTTAGGTACTGACTGTGCGCGGGCTAATACCTGGTTGTTATATATAGTTTTTACCCTGTATGCCCCGGCGGTCTGGGGCTGCCTGATTTCTGGTTTGGTTTTTGCATTGATCCCTCCATGGCTGGCGCTGAGCACTTCCCGGAATTCCGCTACGAACGGTTACTCGACAACCTGAGTACCGCGGTACTGGTCTTCGACGACCACTTCCGGCTGCACTATCTCAATCCGGCAGGTGAGGTGCTGCTGGCCACCAGCGCCAGCCGCGCGCGCGGCAAGGCGATCCAGGAACTCATCAATAACGCCGACGCGGTCACCGAACAACTGAGTACTGTGATGGAAAGCGGTTATGTCATTAACCACCGCAGTTGCCGGCTGGCGTTACCTGATCAGCGCAGCCTGATCGTCAACTGCACCCACACGCCGATTAACCTGCCGGGCCAGAGAAACGGTGTGATGCTGGAACTGCGCAAGGTGGACCATCACCTGCGCATCGAGCAGGAGCAGCAGTTGATCGCGCAGCAGGAGGCAACCCATGAGTTGCTACGCGGCCTGGCTCACGAAATCAAGAACCCGCTGGGCGGCCTGCGCGGTGCCGCCCAGTTACTGGAACAGGAAATTGCGGATGCCGCGCTCAAGGAATACACGCAGATCATCATCGGCGAGGCGGACCGCCTGCAGAACCTGATGGACCGGATGCTGGGCCCCAATGACATCCCCAACATGCAGAGCACGAATATCCACGTCATCCTTGAACGGGTGCGTGAACTGGTGCGTGTCGAACGGGACGGCAGGCTGGCGATTCAGCAGGACTATGATCCCAGCCTGCCGGATATTCAGGCCGATCCCGATCTGTTGCTACAGGCCTTGCTCAATATCGTCCGCAATGCCGCACAGGCGCTTGAGGGTACAGGCGAAATCACTCTGCGGACGCGGGTGCAGCGCAAGTTCAATATTGGTAACCGTCTGCACCGTCTGGTGGCCTGTATCGAGATCATCGATAACGGTCCCGGTATCGATGAGGATCTGCGCGAAAAGATCTTTTACCCGATGATCACCACCCGCAGCGAGGGTACCGGCCTCGGGCTTTCCATCGCCCAGTCACTGATCAGCCGCCACCAGGGACTGATTGAATGCAGCAGCAAGCCGGGTAAAACCGTGTTTACTATTTTACTGCCACTGGACAGCAAGCAATGAGCCATAGCCAGAAAATCTGGGTCATTGATGATGACAACTCCATACGCTGGGTGCTCGAAAAAGCGCTGCAGAAGGCCGGTTTATCGATGGAGAGTTTTGAGAATGCCGGGAGCGCACTCGACGCACTGCAGCATGAAGAACCCGCCGTGATCATTTCGGATATTCGCATGCCGGGCATGGACGGACTGGAACTACTTGAGAGAATCAACGGGCTGTACCCGGAACTGCCGGTGATTATCATGACGGCGCATTCCGATCTCGACAGTGCGGTCTCCGCATACAAGGGCGGTGCCTTCGAGTACCTGCCGAAACCCTTTGATGTGGAGGAGGCGATTGCCCTTGCGCGCCGGGCACTGGAATTGCGTGAGCAGCAACAGGTTGAGGTTACAACCCAGACCGAACAGGAATCCCCCGAGATCATCGGCAAGGCACCCGCCATGCAAGAGGTGTTTCGCGCCATCGGACGGTTGTCGCACTCCAATGCAACGGTGTTGATCAACGGCGAATCCGGTACCGGCAAGGAACTGGTTGCCCTGGCACTGCACCGGCACAGTAAACGTGCGGACAAACCGTTTGTCGCGCTGAATATGGCGGCAATTCCGCGCGACCTGCTGGAGTCGGAATTGTTCGGGCACGAGCGCGGTGCATTTACCGGTGCGCAAAGCCGGCGTACCGGCCGCTTCGAACAGGCCAATGGCGGTACCCTGATGCTGGACGAGATCGGCGACATGCCCGCGGAACTCCAGACCCGCCTGCTGCGGGTACTCGCCGACGGCGAATTCTATTCGGTTGGTGCACACACACCAAAGCAGGTCGATGTGCGAATTATCGCCGCGACCCACCAGGACCTCGAGCAGCGCGTCAAAGACGGCGATTTCCGCGAGGATCTGTTTCACCGGCTCAACGTGATCCGGGTACACATCCCTGCACTGCGTGAGCGCCGCGAGGATATCCCGCTGCTGATGCGGTATTTTCTCGGCCGGGCCGGGCTAGAGCTTGCGGTCGAGCCGAAGGTGCTGCGCCCGGATGTGGAAAATACACTGATGTCACTGGACTGGCCCGGCAACGTGCGACAGCTGGAAAACCTGTGCCGCTGGTTGACGGTGATGGCGCCGGCGCAGGAGATCCGTGTCGAGGATTTGCCCGATGAGCTGCTGGGTGAGACCGGCGCTGCCGCTATGGCAGGCGCTGACTGGCAACAGTTGTTGCGACAGTGGGTCCATCAGCAACTCGCCGACAACCGGGAGCAAATACTGAATGAGGCGCTGCCGGCATTCGAGCGCATCATGATCGAGACGACGCTGCAACACACCGGTGGACGGCGCCAGGAAGCGGCACGCCTGCTGGGCTGGGGCCGGAACACGTTGACGCGCAAGCTCAAGGAACTGGGCCTCAACGGGCCCGTCTGAGCGGGGCCGGCTGTTTTTCAGCCGCAGCAGGGATCGGTGCTGTGGTCGTTAAGAACCAGGCTGCCGGTTAGTGACGGGATGCCGGCCAGTTCGTGCTGTTGCAGGTAGTCGAGCATGCCCCGGTTGATCTTGTTACAGACCAGCGGGTCGTAGAACAGCGCGGTTCCGACACCCACAAGCGCTGCTCCGGCGATCAGGAACTCGATGGCATCCTCTGCCGTGGTCACTCCACCCTGGCCGATGATGGGTATATTGTGTGGCTTGCAGACCTGATAGACCTGCTGCACCTTGAGCAGGGCCATGGGCTTGATCGCGGGCCCGGACAGACCGCCCTGGTTGTTGCCGATGACCGGGGTGCGCGTGTTGATATCGATGGCCATGCCCATCAGGGTGTTGATCACGGCAAAACCGTCGGTGCCGGCCTCGATGCAGCGGTGTGCGTTGTCCGCGATGTCGGTCTGGTTTGGTGACAGCTTGGTGATCAGGGGCTTGCCGGTCACGGCACGGCAGGCCTCCACGACGCGCGCCGACATTTCCGGGTCGTTGCCAAAGGCCACGCCGCCTTCCTTCACGTTCGGGCAGGAGATATTGATCTCGATAGCGTCGATCGGTGAATCATCGAATCGGCGGGTGACCTCCGCGTATTCCTCCAGCGTCGATCCGGACACATTGGCGATGAAGCGGGTCTCGCCGAAATCCAGTGTGGGCAGAATTTCATTGACCACGTGATCAACGCCGGGGTTTTGCAGGCCGATGGCATTGAGCATGCCCATCGGGGTTTCGGCAACCCGGTGCGGCGGGTTGCCCAGTCGCGGCTCCAGCGTGGTGCCTTTCAGACACACGGCACCGACATCCCGGTTGGAAAAGCCGTGCACCCGTGTGTATTCTTCGCCGAAGCCGACGCAGCCTGACAGCAACACCAGGGGTGTGGCCAGCGACAGCCCGCAGAAATCGATGGCGAGTTGATCCCGATCGGTAGCAGAGAGTTCCGTCATAAATCCACGGCCATGCAGGTTTGCAGATGTTTCATGTCGTATTGTATCAACCCGAGATACCACCCAATACGGGCAATATCATACGCCTTTGCGCCAATACCGGCAGCGCACTGCACCTGATCCGGCCGCTGGGTTTCGAGCTGGATGACCGCAAGCTGCGTCGCGCGGGTCTTGACTATCATGAATGGGCTGCGCTGACCGAACATGACTCCCTGTCAGACTTCCGGGCGCAGGTGAAACCGGCGCACCTGTGGCCGGTGTCCACCCGTGGCCGGTGCCGATACGACAAGGTCGACTACCAGCCGGGTGACGCCTTTCTGTTCGGGCCGGAGACCCGCGGTTTGCCGGAAGCCATCCTGCGCGACTGCGGACTGGATGCGGTGCTGCGTGTGCCGATGCGTGAGTCCAGCCGCAGCCTGAACCTTTCAAATAGCGTGGCGGTGATTGTCTATGAGGCCTGGCGACAACAGGGATTTGCTTAGCCCGCATTTCTCACCGGGCGGCGGTAGAGCTATCAAAGGCATTGGGAGAATGAACAGGGTACATATCAGCAACAAGACAGTGTGCCATCGGGCATTACCTATCCCGGTGAGAAATGCGGGCTAGTGCGATTCCGCCTTGATCTCCCGGGTCAGCAGATTGTGAACGGCCTCTCCGGGTGGCAGGCCCTCGTGCAGTACCCGGAACACCTGCTCCGAGATCGGCATGTCGATCTTGTACTGGCGGGCCAGTTGTACGACCTCGCGCGCGGTGTTGAAGCCTTCGACGACCTGGCCGATTTCCCGGACGGCAATTTCCAGCGGTATACCGCGCCCGAGTGCCAGGCCCAGGCGGCGGTTGCGTGACTGGTCGTCGGTACAGGTGAGTATCAGGTCGCCCACACCGGCCAGTCCCATCAGGGTTTCCCGGCGCACTCCCAGGGCATCACCCAGGCGAATGATTTCCGCCAGCCCACGCGTGATCAGGGCGGCGCGGCTGTTGGCGCCAAGCTTCAGACCGTCGCTGATGCCGGCCGCAATGGCCAGCACGTTCTTGACAGTACCGCCGAGCTGCACGCCGATAATGTCATCACTGGTATAGACGCGCATGGTTTCGCCGTGCAGCCGGTTGGCGAGGTCATTCGCGAACGGCGGGTTGGTCGAGGCGACCGTCAATGCGGTGGGCAGCCCGGCGGCGACTTCCTGTGCAAAAGTAGGTCCCGACAGCACAGCCGCGGGATAACGTGTGCCCAGTACCTCTTCCAGGACCTCGTGCATGAACTTGCCGCTGCGGCTTTCCAGGCCCTTGGTGGCCCAGGCAATGCGGCTGCCGCTCTCCAGTGAGGGCGCGGCCTGCTTCAGGACCTCGCGCATGGCGTGGCTGGGCACGGCGATCAGCAGGTCGCGGTCCTGGCAAATGGCCTCAGACAGGTCGGCCTCGATGGACAGTTGTTCGGGAAAGGGGATGCCCGGCAGGAACTGGCGGTTCTGGCGCTCCCGCGCGAGGGTGGCCATGACCTCCGGCTCGTGGCCCCAGAGGCGGGTGGTGTTGTGGTTGACGGCGAGGCGGATGGCCAGCGCCGTGCCCCAGGAGCCGGCGCCGAGAACGGTAATCGGCGTCCTTGTCATCTGCTCGGGGACCACTGCAAATGGCTGGTCCTGGTATTCACGCCGTTAATCTGGGTGACGTCGGCATCATTGCTGAGCTGATTCGGCTTCGCCCGCCTGTGCCCGCTGCCGGCGCTTTTCATAGAGGGCCTCGAAATTCATCGGGGCCAGCACCAGTTGCGGAAAGCCGCCCTTGGTCACCAGGTCCGAGAGGGCGGCACAGGCGAAGGGGTAGAGTGTCTTCAGGCAATAGACATTGTGCAGGCGTTGCAGCCGTTCGGGTTCAAAGCCCTTGAGGGTGAAAATGCCGGCCTGCTGGATCTCGGCCAGAAACGCCGTGGTCTCGGTCTCGCCTACCTTGACCGTGGCGGTGACCGTCAGCACGACCTCGTAGGTGTCCTCGGCGACGCTGGCGCTTTGGTTGTCGATTTCGACACTGAGCCTGGGTTGCCATTCCCGGGTAAAGATGTCGGGCGAATTGGGGGTCTCGAAGGAGACATCCTTGAGGTAGACCTTCTGCGGGATGATGGCCTTCTCGCCTTTGTCACCCTGGTTTGCGGACTGTGCTTCATCGGCCATGGCGTGTTTCCTTGTTTGAGTTTGTCGGGGTATAGGTTGCAGGCAGTAGCAGCGTCTATTTGCCCCTGGTCAACGGCAGCTCGGAACGCTGCCATGCCAGTACCCCGCCCTTGAGGTTGTACACGTGCTCGAAGCCCTGCTTGCGCAGTTTGCCGCACAGCTGTGTCGATTGACTGCCGCTGTTACAGTAGACGATCAGGGGGCGGTCGCGGTACTTGTCGAGGCGACCCCCGAGGTCAGCATCCTTTACCGGAACATGCACGGCGCTCACGATGTGGCCGTCGCGGAATTCCTTGTCACTGCGCATATCAATCATGAGGGCGTTCTCATGATTGAGCAGCCGGGTCGCCTCGCCCGGCGTGAGCTGCTGGACGCCGCTGATACGGCGCTTGAGTTCGCCGCCAACCAGCACGGCCAGCAGCACCACAAAGGCCATGACCAGCAGCAGGTGGTTGGTGACGAATTCGCTGAGTTGATTGAAATCCATGCCAGTGTCAATGAGGTGTCGTGCTCATGTAACAGGTGGTCGGCGTTACAAAGCCGGCGTTGCAGAACCGTTAGCAGCGGTCAGTCGTGGCTGCAGAACACCTCGCGCATCATTCCGATCAGGCGCAGGGTGCGCGAATCGCCGACGCGATAATAGACACGGTTGGCGTCCTTGCGTGAGGCAAGTATGCCTTTGTCGCGCAGGATCGCGAGGTGCTGGGAGATATTGCTTTGCGATGTGCCGACGCTTTCCACGATGTCCTGGACACTGACTTCCTGTTCACCGAGTGTGCACAGGATCTTCAGTCGCAGGGGGTGGGACATGGCCTTCAGGGAGCGTGACGCCCGGTCGATGTCCTCGTCGCGCGATATCAATAAGTCGCTGTTCACTATCATCTGAATGTCCCCTGTGCTCCCTGGAATTGTTTTATGTTACTGCAATCATTAATAAAACATTATACAATAATACACCGTTTGGGCTATAGGCAATGACACGCCTGTGGCCGCATTTCCGTATATGCTCATGGGTGCACTGCTTGGCTTGCGCCGCTGGCGTCGATTGGGCTTATGAATTAGACTCATTCCAGAGATGATGAACGAACAGCGACACCACTCCAGTTCACAGGGCTCCCCGGCGAAACCTATGGTACTGGTCATCCTGGACGGCTGGGGTTATAGCGAGACCGCGGAACATAATGCGATTGCCGCTGCAACAAAGCCCGCGTGGGACCGCTTGTGGGACCGTTACCCGCATACCCTGGTCCGGACCTCCGGTGCCGCCGTCGGCCTGCCGGCCGACCAGATGGGGAATTCCGAGGTCGGTCACCTCAACCTGGGTGCCGGCCGTGTGGTTTACCAGGAATTCACCCGTGTCAGCCGCTCCATCAAGACAGGCTCCTTCTTCAGCAATCGCACCCTGACCGACGCCGTCGACCTGGCTGTGGAAAACGGCAAGGCGATGCACCTGCTCGGCCTGTTGTCTCCGGGTGGCGTTCACAGCCACGAAGAGCACATCCATGCCATGGCCGAGCTTGCCGTCCAGCGCGGTGTCAGGCAGGTCTTCCTGCATGCCTTCCTCGATGGGCGCGATACACCGCCACACAGCGCCAAAGGGTCTATCCAGGCCATGGATGACAAGTTCCAGGAGCTTGGCACCGGGCGGATTGCCTCGATCATCGGCCGTTACTATGCCATGGACCGCGACCACCGCTGGCCACGGATACAGTCCGCCTATGATTTGATCACTCAGGCCAGGGCGGAATTCGAAGCGGAGAATGCACTGGCTGCACTGGAAATGGCCTATGCGCGCGGTGAGGCCGATGAATTCGTCAAGGGGACGCGTATTATTGCCCCGGGTACCGAGCCGGTGCACGTCGAGGACGGTGACGTCATCGTCTTCATGAACTTCCGCTCGGACCGTGCCCGCCAGATAACGCGGCCGTTTATTGAACCAGATTTCGACGGCTTCGAGCGTGACTATGTGCCGCAGCTGGGCAGTTTTGTCAGCCTCACGGAGTACAAGTCGGACTTCGATGTACCGGTCGCGTTTCCGCCCGAGCGCCTCAAGAATGTCTTCGGTGACTACATCGCCGGCCTGGGCCTGCACCAATTGCGCCTGGCGGAAACCGAGAAGTATGCCCATGTGACCTTCTTCTTCAACGGTGGCGTGGAGACCCCTTATGAAGGTGAGGAGCGCATCCTTGTGAAATCACCCATGGTCGCGACCTACGACCTGCAGCCGGAAATGAGCGCCCCGGAGGTCACGGACAGGCTGGTGGAAGCCATCGAGGGTGGCAAGTACGACGTCATTATCTGCAATTTCGCCAATCCCGACATGGTCGGACATACCGGGAAATTCGATGCCGCCGTCAAGGCGATCGAGGCAATAGACAGCTGTCTAGTACGTATCGTAGAGAGCCTGCAGTCAGTCGGCGGGGAGATGCTGATCACTGCCGATCATGGCAACGCCGAATTGATGCAGAATGAGCATACCGGACAGATTCACACGGCACACACCACCAATCTCGTACCCCTGGTCTATGTTGGCCGTCCGGCCCAAATGGCCGAAATCGGCTCGCTGTGCGATATAGCACCGAGCATGCTGTACCTGATGAATATGCCCATCCCGCCGGAAATGACGGGGACACCTCTGGTTGAGCTACTGCCGGCCAGCGGGGACCATATCCAACCGGTTACCAAAGTCGAGCTGCATGGTTGATTCGCGGCTTTCATACCGGGGAAATGCAGATCCCTGATTACGCTGTTTACCGCCCGGCAATACACCCCTTGTGTCACATGATATGTCGATATTCGATTGCACAGGTGTTGCTGTTTCTAGCATGCTTCCTGGTCTGTACAGATCATGTCGTTGCGGATTCCGGTCAGGCAGCGGAACAGGCCGAACGCCTCAAGCAGCTGCGAGCCAGGATCGACAAGCTCAAGGACGAGCTGGGTTCTATCCGCGGCCAGCAGAGCAGACTGCACAAACAACTGGAACGTGCGGAGAAGGAGATCGGCGTGGTAAGCGCCGCAGTGCGCCGCCTGAAGAGAGAGGCACAGGTATCAGAGGAAAAGCTAGAGGCACTTGACAAGCAACGCCGACAGCAGCGGGACTCGCTGCAACAGATGCGCAGCACGCTGGCGCGTGACATGCGTTCCGCCTACGCCATGGGTCGACAGGCAAAGGTGAAACTGCTGCTTAACCAGCAAGACCCGGCAACCATTGGCCGCATGATGACCTATCACGGTTATTTAAGCCGCGCACGCAGCGAACGAATGCAATCGATTCGTACTGTTCTGGACGAACTGGCGAGCATCGAACAGGCGCTGCTTGATGAGAAATCCCGGCTTGTGACGTTGCACGCCCAACAGCAGGAGAAATCGCAACAGCGTGAACAGCAGCAGGCGAACCGGCGCAAGGTACTGGCAAAGCTGCAGGCCGACCTGAACCAAAAAACCAGCGAACTGAGTACACTCGAGCAGGACGAGCGGCGGCTTCAGTCGCTGGTACAGTCACTGCAGCAAGCCCTCAAGGACATCCCGCCGGCGGTGGGCAAATATCAATCGCTGGGTGCGCTCAAGGGCAAACTGGCCTGGCCGGTGGCGGGGCGCATCAGCATGCGCTTCGGTGAACGCCATGCCGATGGCAAGCTAAAATCACGCGGGCTGTTGATCAGGGCGCGTGCCGATACGGACGTGCATGCCATATCCAAGGGCCGCATTGCGTTTGCCGACTGGCTGCGTGGTTTTGGTCTGCTGCTGATCCTCGATCACGGCGACGGCTATATGTCGCTGTACGGGCACAACCGCAGTCTCTTCAAGGAGGTCGGTGAGTGGGTCGAGGCAGGCGAGGTGATTGCCGCTGTCGGTAACAGCGGTGGCCAGGCGCAGTCGGGGCTGTATCTCGAGCGGCGCAAGGACGGCCGGCCATTCAATCCCGCGCCATGGTTTGCCGGCACGCCATCGGAGCGCCATGCCAGCCGCTGAGGGCCATACCGGCCGGTCAGTACAGCCGGCGGTATGAAGGAATCTTCGTATCGGGCCACTGTCTGAGGGTTAAGGCCCGGGAATTATCACAGATTTCAAAAGCTTTTTCCGGGCACGCCGATACCGCTCTTACTGACCCTGTGATATTGTCATAAATACCGACTGAACGTGGTGCCCAGACCGGGCCGGGTTGCAAGGCCGCAAGCGGAGCGCCACATGGAACAATCCTTATGAAAGTAAAGACCCAGAATTATTTGTTGTTAATCACAGGGCTGGTACTGGGAGTGCTGGTCTCTATCGGGCACGGTGTGTTTGCCGAGCGTGATACGGCCGCCGCCAGCCTGCCCGTGGAAGAGTTGCGCACCTTCAGTGATGTGTTCGGCCGTATCAAGAATGACTATGTCGAATCGGTCGAGGACAAGGAGCTGCTGGAAAACGCCATCCGCGGCATGTTGACCGGGTTGGACCCGCATTCGGCCTATCTCGACACCGACCAGTTCAAGGAGTTGCAGGTCGGCACCACCGGCCAGTTTGGTGGACTGGGCATCGAGGTCGGCATGGAAGACGGCTTCGTCAAGGTAATCGCGCCGATCGATGACACCCCGGCCCAGCGTGCCGGTATCGAAGCGGGTGACCTGATTATTCGACTGGACGACACACCGGTGAAGGGCATGACCCTGAGCGATGCGGTGAAGGTGATGCGCGGCAAGCCCGGTACCGACATCGAGTTGACGATTGTGCGCGATGGCCTCGACAAGCCGCTGCAGGTCACCATCACGCGTGACATTATCAAGGTCAAGAGTGTCAAGAGCCGGATCCTGGAACCGGGTTATGGCTATTTGCGCATTTCGCAGTTCCAGTCCAAAACGGCGGACTATCTGGTCAATGCAATTGCCAAGCTGAAGAAGGAGAATGACGGCAAGCTCAATGGCCTGGTGCTGGACCTCAGGAACAACCCGGGCGGGGTTCTGAACGGCGCGGTTGCCGTCTCCGATGCGTTCCTGACCAAGGGCCTTATTGTCTATACCGAGGGCCGTATTGCCGATTCCAGCCTGCGTTTCAACGCGACGCCTGATGATGTGGTTAGCGGCGCGCCGATGGTGGTGCTGGTGAACCAGGGTTCCGCTTCCGCATCGGAGATCGTGGCCGGTGCCCTGCAGGACCACAAACGCGCCATCATCATTGGGACGCGCACCTTCGGCAAGGGCTCTGTGCAGACCATACTCCCATTGAGCGGCGGTACCGCGCTGAAACTGACGACTGCACGCTACTACACGCCGTCCGGGCGCTCCATTCAGGCGGAAGGCATCATCCCGGACATTGAGCTGGAAACCCTGCAGGTCGCCGCTGCGGAAGCGAAACTGCAGCCGCTGAAAGAGGCCAATCTGTCCGGTCACTTGTCAAATGGTAACGGCAAGCTTCTTGACGAGGACGGGGATAAAGAGGGCGCAGCGGAGGCCGAAAAGGAATCACTGGCACAATCCGACTACCAGCTGTACGAGGCGCTGAACCTGCTCAAGGGCCTGGCCATACTGCAGGAACGCATGCAGTGATCCTCGGCGGCGGCGGACCTGCCTGTCTGGCGCGCGCATTCAGATTCCAGTTGCTGGTGTGCCTGCTGTTGCCGGGTCTGCCCGTTGCTGCAGCTGACGAAAGCATCCCTGCAACAACAGCCAGGATCGCCTTGATCATCGATGACCTGGGCAACCAGTTGCAACAGGGCAAGCAGGCCATTGCATTGCCCGGAGCGGTCGCCTGCTCATTCCTGCCGCACGCACCCTTCACCCGGCCCCTTGCGCGGCTGGCACATGCCGGCGACAAGGAGGTCATGCTGCACCTGCCGATGCAGGCGGTTAATCATGCGGTCCGGGAACCCGGGGAGTTGACACTGGACATGACGCGACAGCAACTCATGGATGCCCTGCAGCAGCGCCTCGACGCGGTACCCAATGTCAGCGGCATCAATAATCACAAGGGCAGTTTGCTGACTCGCCACCCGGGCCACATGGCCTGGCTGATGCAGGCCATCAGCCGGCACGGCGCACTGTTTTTTGTCGACAGCCGCACCACTACGGCAACGGTTGCCCTGCAGATGGCGAACGAGCATGGAGTTCCAGGCATCGAGCGTAACGTGTTCCTGGACAATGTGCGCGACTCCGCGGCCGTGATGCGCCAGTTCAGGCGGCTGCTTGCAACCGCGCGCGCCAACGGTAGCGCAGTGGGTATCGGGCATCCCTATCCGGAAACCCTGGCGGTACTTACGCGCGAACTGCCCAGGCTCGCCGACTATAATGTCGAGTTAGTGCCGGTCAGGCGACTGATTGAAATCGATGAGGGGAGAAGCGAATTATGGCAAGCGTCCTGGTCCCGCTCGCACAAGGTTGCGAAGAACTCGAAGCCGTCACCATAGTGGACCTGCTGCGGCGGGCGGGCATCGATGTAGTGACCGCCGGCCTCGATGGCCAGCCGGTGCGCGCCTCGCGCGGCACGGTGCTGATTCCCGATACAACCCTGGATGAGGCACTGGCGCGGGAGTACGACATGGTGGTCCTGCCAGGCGGGCTGCCGGGCGCCGATCACCTGGACAACGACAAGCGCGTGACCGGGCTGCTCAGGCAGATGGCAGGCGCAGGCAAATACACCGCTGCCATCTGTGCCGCTCCCAAGGTGCTGGCGCACAGCGGCCTGCTGGATGGCAAGCGCGTCACCTGCTATCCCGGTTCAATGGACCCCGGCAGTGTCCCGGGCATGGAATACTGTGAAGAGCCGGTCGTTGCCGATGGCAAGGTGATCACCTCCCGCGGCCCCGGCACGGCCATGGATTTCGCCCTGCAGTTGATCGACGTACTGGCCGGGGAACAGGCGCGTGCGCAAGTCGAGGCGGGGCTGCAGCGTCCCACGCACTAGCCGCGCCTTTTACAGTTAATGCGCATCATCGAGGTTGTTGCCGATGCCGGCCACCTGGACACCCTGGCGAGTATCGCCGAGCAGTACCATGTTGTTGACTTCTGGGCGTGTCCATCCGGTGATGACGGCCGCGTGGTACTGCATATGCTGGTCGATGACACAGCGCGCCAGCAGGTGGTCGATGCCCTGCAAGGCCTGCTGGGCGGCAGCGTAAATTTCCGCATTATCATTCTCCCGGTAGAGGCGGCATTACCGCGTGCACAGCCAGTGTCCGCCGCCGGGCAGGACAAGGCCAGCGGTGGCGATAGCCAGACACGCGAGGAGTTGTACAACGACATCGAGCGTGGTGCGCGCCTGGACATTAACTTCCTGCTGATGGCATGCCTGTCAACCATTGTCGCCTCCATCGGGCTGATCGAGAACAATGTGGCTGTGGTCATCGGCGCCATGGTGATTGCACCGCTGCTGGGTCCGAATATCGCGCTCGCCCTGGCGACATCGCTGGGTGACAACGAGCTGATATGGAAATCGCTCAAGACCAACATGGCCGGCCTGACCCTGACACTGGTGATTGCCCTGGTTATTGGTGCGATCTGGCCCGACCACCTGGCCAGCCCGGAGATACTGGCGCGCACGGATGTCGGCCTCGACGGTGTGGTGCTGGCCCTGGCCTCGGGTGCGGCCGCGGTCCTGTCGCTGACCACGGGCCTGTCCAGCGCCCTGGTGGGCGTGATGGTCGCGGTGGCCCTGTTGCCGCCGGCCGCCAGTCTTGGCATGCTGCTGGGCAGTGCTCAGGTCGGCCTGGCGCTGGGCGCCGGTCTGCTGCTGGCGGTGAACATCGTCTGCATCAATCTGTCCGCCAAGCTGATGTTCCTGTACCGCGGTGTCAGGCCGCGCACATGGCTGGAAATGCGTAAGGCACGCCAGTCCACAGTGACCTACACGGCGATCTGGATTGTGACGCTGGCCTTGCTGGTAGTGGCGATTGTCCTGCGCCAGCAGTTGCTCGGTTAGCCCGTATTTCTCACCGGGCGGCGGAAGATCCACAGAAGGCACTGATGTATAGAACAGAGTGGAGAACAGGAACAAGACGGCGTGATTTTGGGCTTACCTATGCCGGTGAGGAATGCGGGCTTGGCGTGGCCGGCTGCCCGGTCAGTCCAGGTCCGCGTCATCGGGCCGGCTGATAACCAGCACCACCAGGCCCAGACCGCCAAGTAGCCAGCTCAGCAGCGGCACGCCCAGCAGCATGCCCGGCTGATGGGCATTGAGGCCGGCCAGGCCGTATACCACAACCGCACCCAGGATCAGTCCGCTTGCGACGATCGCGCCGACCGTGCGGCGGTTGGCACGGCGTATATCGCGGCGCAGCTTGCCGAGTTCACCCGAGGTCCACTCGATCCGCAGCTTTCCGGCGGTGGCCTGTTCCATGAACTTGTGGCCCAGCACCGGCAGTTCCGGCAGGGTTTCGGTCCAGGCGGGAATGCTCTGCTTGATATTGCGGACCAGGGCACGGGTGCCGAGCTGTTCGCTCATGGAGCGTTCCAGGAATGGTTTGGCCGTTTGCCACAGATCGAGGTCGGGATACAGCTGTCGTCCCAGGCCCTCGATGTTGAGCAGGGTCTTTTGCAACAGGACGAGTTGCGGCTGGATCTCCATGTTGAAACGCCGTGCCGTCTGGAACAGGCGCAGTAGTACATTGCCGAAAGAGATTTCCTTCAGCGGTTTCTCGAAGATCGGTTCACACACGGTGCGTATCGCCGATTCGAATTCATCCACACGCGTGCCGCACGGCACCCATTCCGATTCGACATGCAGCTCCGCCACGCGCCGGTAATCACGCCGGAAAAAGGCCAGAAAGTTTTCCGCCAGATAGCGCTGGTCGACGGGATTCAGGGTGCCCATGATGCCGAAATCGACGGCCATGTAGCAGCCGCCGGGTGACACGAACAGGTTACCGGGGTGCATGTCGGCATGAAAGAAGTTGTGTTCGAAGACCTGGGTGAAGAAGATTTCAACGCCGCGCGCGGACAGCTGCTTCAGGTCGATTCCGTGCGCGCGCAGTGCATCGATGTCGCTGATGGGAGTTCCGAAAATGCGCTCCATCACCATCACATTGGGCCGGCAGTAGGGCCAGTAGATCTCGGGCACGTAGAGCATGTTCGTCTTGCTGAAATTACGCCGCAGCTGGGAGGCATTGGCGGCTTCGCGCAGCAGGTCGAGTTCGTCGTACAGGGTCTTTTCGAATTCACACACCACCTCGCGCGGGCGTAGGCGGCGCCCGTCCTTCCAGTAGCGCTCGGCCATGCGGGCAACCGTGTGCAGCAGGCTGACATCGCGGGTAATGTGCTGGCGGACGTTGGGACGCAGGACCTTGATGACCACGTCGGTCCCGTCGCGCAGGCGCGCGGTATGTACCTGGGCAATCGAGGCGGAAGCCAGCGGCGTCTCATCGAAGTCCTGGAAGACCTGTGCCACCGGCAGGCCATAGGCCTTTTCGATCTGCGCCCGTGCGCGCTGCCCCGGAAAGGGTGGCACACGGTCCTGCAGGCGCGCCAGTTCGGCCGCAATGTCGTCGGGCAACAGGTCCTGGCGCGTCGACAGAATCTGACCAAATTTGACGTATATGGGACCGAGGTCTTCCAGCGCCTTGCGGATGCGCACGGCGCGCGGTTCGCGTTTGCGCGGCAGCCAGTTCCAGGGTGCGAGGTAATAGATGAAACGAAACGGCCTTAACAGGTGGGTGGCAAGGATGACTTCATCGAGGCCATGGCGCACCAGGACGAAGTTGATGTGTGCCAGCCGGATGATTTGCGCCGGCCGTATCATGTCCCACCGTCTGTAGCGGGCTTCGCTGGCTGTGCCGCCTGCAGCCGCGCCAGGCGTGCCTCGAGGCGGTCCATGGCCATGCCGAGCCGGCTGACGTCGTCGAAAAAGTTCTCGACCTCGATGCGGGCCGGTAGCACGCGCAGCTCCTCCTGCAGGTATTCGGACAGGTCCTGCATCAGCGTGCTGCGGCCATGTGCCAGCAGCGAACCGGTCTTGCGCGCGACGTTGCCGAGCTGGTGGGCCAGTACATCGCCGGTTAGCCGGGACAACTGTTCCTCCCAGTCGACATCCATCTCGTCCAGAATGGCCTTGAATGCCTGGCCGGTCTCGACATCACCCCCAATCTCCACAGCGCCTGAAAACAGCGTGTCTGCGGTATCGCCGCCCAGGCCGAGCCGGGCCATGCCCAGCGGGCTGCCGTGCAGCACGGTATCCGCTGTCTGGCCGGTGTCGGTCAGCAGGGTGATGCCGTTGCGCCCAGGCCTCAGTAGAATGCTCAGGTCGAGGCCATCCAGTTGCAGCGAGATCAGCCGGCCCTCGAGTTCCGCCAGGCGCTCACGGACGGAAGGGTCCAGGTCGAGGTAGCGGTTGAGAGCGATTTCCAGGCTGGAGGCCACGCTGGCGGGCAGCTTCATCATGCCTCCCGTGCCAGTTCCTGCAGTGACCTGAGCGCATAGTCCTCGCGTATCACCAGCGTCCCGGCCAGTTTGTCATGCAGGCCCTGCTTGTGCTTGTCCCAGCCGATCCACAACAGTCCGAGCAACAGTGGCAGGACTGCCAGCAGCAGATAAACAGTGCGTTTGGCCGACCGGCCAAGGCCGATGGCCTGTCCGCTGCGGGCGTCGACCAGCCGGCAATCGAGCAGCTGCAGCCCCGGGGTACCCTGCAGACGGGCATCGAGCAAAACCATCAACAGCAGCGCGATCAGCACAGCGGCGGCAATCGCGCTGTTCAGGGCGCGTGACCCCCAGGCCGGCATATCACCGCTCCAGGCGCTCCAGGCCAGCACGGTACAGGCCAGCAACATTGAGGCCAGAAAGACATCAATGAGCAGCGCGCCGAAACGGCGCCACATCCCCGCATACTGGAATTCAGCGCCGCTCAAAATTTGAAACCACGGTGAACGGCCACAATGCCGCCGGTCAGGTTCTGGTAGCTGCAGTCCTCGAAACCGGCCGACTCCAGCATCTCGAGCAGGGCCTTCTGGTCCGGGTGCATGCGGATGGATTCAGCCAGGTAGCGGTAGCTGTCGGCATCGCTGGCAAACAGCTGCCCCAGCCTGGGCAGGATCTTGAAGGAATAGAAGTCATAGGCGGGCTTGAGTGCCGCGGCCGGGCGTGAGAACTCGAGTACCAGCAGGCGCCCCCCGGGCCTCAGGACCCGGTACATGGAATCGAGTGCGGTCTGTTTGTCGGTGACATTGCGCAGACCGAAACCCATGGTAATGCAGTCGAAGCTATTGTCGGCAAACGGCAGCCGTTCGGCATTTGCCTGGATGAAATCGAGGTTGCCGGCAATCCCGCTATCCAGCAGGCGCGCCCTGCCTGTCCTGATCATGGCGTGATTGATATCTGACAGGATGACCTTGCCTTGCGGGCCGGTTCGAGCGCTAATCAGACGGGTCAGGTCACCGGTGCCGCCGGCGAGGTCCAGGACCTGCTGGCCCGGCCGTATGTTCGCCATGTCAATGACCAGGTGTTTCCACAGGCGATGGATGCCCAGGGACATCACATCATTCATCAGGTCGTAATTGTCGGCGACGGAATCGAAGACGGCGCGTACCCGGTGTGCCTTTTCCTGTGTCTGAACTTCCTCGAAGCCGAAGTGTGTAGTCTTGTCTTTCATGCTGGCGCCTGTTTTGTAACGTTATTATAAATCTAGCGCAGAGACGCGGGGAAAGCAGAAAAAAATGAATGCTTCAGGGCATGTATAAGCATCCGGCCGACTGTGTGTCTTGCTGTTTGCCCGATTGAAATCAGGTCATTATTACGGTGTGTGGATGTCTCAGACGGTTTCCTTGCGCTTGTGCCCGGCCGCTTCCAGTTGCTGCAGGTACTCTGCCCAGTATTTTTCCTTGTTCTTGCCCATGTCATAGAGCGTCTCCCAGGAGTAGAGGCCGGTATCGTGGCCGTCATCGAAATGCGGCTGGATGGCGTAGGTGCCGACCGGGTCGATGTGGGTGATGGTGACATCCTCCTTGCCGACCTGCAGAACCCCCTGGCCCGGACCGTGACCGCGTACTTCGGCGGAGGGCGAATAGACCCTGAGGTATTCGTAGGGATATTCAAAGCGAGCGCCGTCCGCGAAGGTGATGTCGAGCACGCGGGATTTCTGGTGCAGGCTGATTTCAGTGGGTTTGGGTGTGTCTGTCATGCGGTTGCCTCTGTTTTGTGCGCCGATGCGGACTGGATAACTTGTATGCGGTCGTCCGGCAAGGGTCTAGAGTATGTAACGACTCAGGTCTTCGTCCTGCACCAGCTGCCCGAGGTGCTCTTCGACGTAGGCGGCATCGACCACGGTGACGCTGCCGGAGCGGTCTGTGGCATCGAAGGAAAGCGCCTCCAGCAGGCGTTCCATCACGGTGTGCAGGCGTCGCGCACCGATATTCTCGGTGCGCTCGTTGATGTCGCTGGCCATCTGGGCGATGCGTGTGATGCTGTCTTCGGTGAATTCAAGGGTGACCGATTCGGTGGCGATCAGTGCGCTGTATTGCTCGGTCAGTGAGGCGTCCGGCTCAGTCAGGATGCGGGCGAATTCCTTTGCACCCAGTGCATCCAGCTCGACCCGGATCGGCAGACGGCCCTGCAATTCCGGGATCAGGTCCGAAGGCTTGGACAGATGGAAGGCGCCCGAGGCGATGAACAGGATGTGGTCGGTCTTTACCATGCCGTATTTGGTGGAGACGGTGCTGCCTTCCACCAGCGGCAGCAGGTCGCGCTGCACACCCTCGCGCGACACGTCGGGCCCGCTGGACTCGCCGCGGCGGGTTACCTTGTCGATTTCGTCGATGAAAACTATGCCGTTCTGTTCGACGTTGACCAGCGCGCTCTGTTTGATGTCATCGTCGTTGATCATCCCGGCGGCCTCTTCGTCGCACAGCAGCTGGCGCGCGTCACGGATGCGCAATTTGCGCGTCTTGGTGCGGCTGCCGGCCATGTTCTGGAACATGCCCTGCAGCTGGCTGGTCATCTCCTCCATGCCGGGCGGTGCCATGATTTCCACGCCGATCGGTGTGGCGGAGACCTCGACCTCGATTTCCCGCTCGTCCAGCTGGCCTTCACGCAGGCGCTTGCGCAACTTCTGGCGGGTGTCCGAATCTGTGTCGGCGGTATCATCCGGCGCCAGGCTCCGGGGCGCGGGCAGCAGGGCATCGAGGATGCGCTCTTCGGCAGCATCCTCGGCGCGGTGGCGTACCTTGTCCATGGCCTGCTCGCGCTCCAGCTTGATCGCGATATCGGCAAGATCGCGGACAATGGATTCCACATCCCGGCCCACATAGCCGACCTCGGTGAACTTGGTTGCCTCTACCTTGATGAACGGTGCCCGGGCCAGTCGTGCCAGGCGCCGGGCAATCTCGGTCTTGCCGACCCCGGTGGGTCCAATCATCAGGATGTTTTTTGGGGTGATCTCGGCGCGCAGCGGTTCATCGACCTGCATGCGCCGCCAGCGGTTGCGCAGGGCGATGGCCACGGCCCGTTTGGCGGCATCCTGGCCGATGATGTGTTTGTCCAGCTCCTGGACGATCTCTCTGGGTGTCATTTCCGACATTTCAGTGCAATTCGCTTATTTTAACCTGTTTTATACTATAAATAGCCGCAGTTGTCCGTAGTTGGCACAGTGAGCCTAATCAGTGTCCTCAGCAACGAGTTCCTCATAGGTCAGGTTGCGATTGGTATAGATGCAGATGTCCGCCGCGATATTCAAGGCGGTCTCGGTAATGGCGCGTGCATCCATGTCGGTGTTCTCCAGCAGGGCACGTGCCGCGGACTGGGCGTAGCTGCCACCCGAGCCGATGGCCATCAGGGCGTTTTCCGGCTCGATGACATCGCCGTTGCCGCTGATGATCAACGAGGTCACCTGGTCGGCCACGGCCAGCAGCGCCTCCAGGTTGCGCAGCATCTTGTTGGTGCGCCAGTCCTTGGCCAGTTCCACGGCGGCACGGGTCAACTGGCCGGAGTGTGCCTCCAGTTTGCCCTCGAACAGCTCGAACAGGGTGAAGGCGTCGGCCGTGCCGCCGGCGAAGCCGGCAATCACCTTATTGTTGTACAGGCGGCGGACCTTGCAGGCATTGCCCTTCATGACGGTATCGCCCAGTGATACCTGGCCGTCGCCGCCGATGACCACCCTGCCGTTGCGGCGTACCGACAGGATGGTGGTGCCTCGAAACTGCTCCACGGGTTCACTCCAGGGTCAAAGGGCGTACGATTGTACACCATCCGATCCGGTCAGAATCAGACTGAATTTAAAAGGGTTTTAAGGCAGGCCAGGGTGCGGGAGCGGCTACTTGCGTGTGCGCCGCGCACGCGGATGCGCCTGATCGTAGACCCGGGCGAGGTGCTGGAAGTCCAGGTGGGTATAGATCTGGGTGGTGCTGATATCCGCATGCCCCAGCAATTCCTGCACGGCGCGCAGGTCACCGCTGGACTCGAGCAGATGACTGGCAAAGGAATGCCGCAAGGTGTGCGGGTGGACATCACCCGGGAGGCCATGGCGCCGGGCCCAGCGGCGCACCCGCTGCTGGACGGCACGGGCACCGAGGCGGCGCCCGTGGCGTCCGGTGAAAACCGCCGGTTCGGCGGCATCCGCCTGTTGGTCGCGCCGGTGTCGCCATGCCCGCAGCGCGGCAATCGCCTTGGTGCCGATGGGGACAACCCGGGTCTTGGCGCCCTTGCCGGTGACCCGCACCATGCGTTCCACCAAATCCACGTCATTCCAGTCGAGTGTTACCAGTTCGCCCAGGCGCAGACCGGAGGAATACATCAATTCAAGGACGGCAAGGTCGCGCAGCTCGAGTGCGCCCCGGGCATGCGCACTCAGCAGCCGGTTGATGTCATCGACATTCAGGGTGTCCGGCAGGCGCCGTTCGGATTTCGGTGCACGCACATCATGCGCCGGGTTCCGGGTGACCACACGTTCGCGCAGCAGGTAGTTATAGAGGCTGCGCAGTGCCGACAGGCGGCGCTGGATACTGCGCCCTCCGAGTCCGCGTCGATGTGTCTGGGCGGCGTACTGCCTGACCTGGTGCGTATCCAGGTCCCTCCACTCGGTGATGCCCGCGCCCTGGCAGTAGGAGAGAATCTCCTGCAGGTCGCGCCGGTAGTGCTTGAGGGTATTGGCGGAGAGGCGACGTTCCGTTCGCAGGTGATGCAGGAAATGCTCCAGCCAATGTTGCGGATCAGTCGGCACTGTGGGGCGTGCGTGGCATGATCAGAGAGAGGTGCTTGCCTGTGTATCCGGTTCCAGGTGTGCGTTCAACAGCAGATCCAGCAATTCACCCAAGTGGGTGAGAAACAGGGTGCCCATCCCAGGATGAAAGCGGTTGCCTTCCTGGCTGCCTATCGCCAGCAGCCCGGTGGCGCCCTTCTTGCCCAGCGGGATGATGGCGGCGGATTCGATCGCCGGTGCCTGGTCGCCGAACAGGTAGGCCAGCTGTTCGCGCTTGAAACGTCCGCACTGCGGGCGGCAGGTCTTGTAGAATGACTCAAAGTGCTCGATTTCGGCGGCCTCGCGGCTGAACTGGTCCACGCCACACTCGCGGGCGCGGGCTTCCGTTAAACCGGCGAGGCGCAGGGTGACGGTATCGGCGTTGAATTCACCTTCCAGGTGTTCGCGCAGGGTATCCAGCAGCGCTTCCAGTGTGCCCGACGTGACCAGCTCCAGTGTCAGCTGGTGCATGCGTTCGTTGAGCCGGTTGTTGTCACGCGCCACGTGTACCAGGTCCATCAACTTGCGTTTCAGCTGGCGGTTCTGGTCGCGCAGGACCTTGACCTGGTGCTCGATCAGTGACACCGCCGTACCGCAGGTATGCGGGACGCGCAGTATGGCCAGCAGGCTGGGGTTGTTCAGGAAGAACTCGGGGTTGTCGCGCAGATAATCGGCAACCGTTTTTTCCTCCGGCCGCTGCGTTTCGGTTTGGGTTTGCTGTGATGTCGTCATAACTCGATGCGCCCCTTGAAGACCCGCGTTGCCGGCCCGGTCATGTAGACCGGGTATCCTTTGCCGGCCCAGCTTACCACAAGATTCCCGCCGCGCAGGGCGACATTCACGCGCGGTGCCAGCTGGTCCCAGAGGCGGCCGGCGACAACGGCCGCACAGGCCCCGCTGCCGCAGGCACGGGTTTCTCCGGCACCGCGCTCGTAGACCCGCAGGCGTATGTGCTCGAAATCGATGATTTGCATGAAACCGGCATTGACACGTTCGGGAAAGCGCGGGTGCTGCTCGATCAGTGGCCCGAGTCGTTCAACTGGCGCCGTGTCGATGGCCTCGACCCGGGTAACCGCGTGCGGATTGCCCATGGAGACAGCGGCGATCTCGATCTCCTTGGCATCGACCGACAGCGTGTAGGACTGGGCGTAGCCAGGGGCATCGAACGGGATGTCCGCTGGCTCCAGACTCGGATTGCCCATATTTACCGTTACCTGCCCGTCGTCCTCCAGCACCAGCTGCAGGCGCCCGCTGGTGGTTTCGACGGTCACCTCGCGCTTGTCGGTGAGGCCCTGTTCGTGCACAAAGCGCATGAAGCAGCGCGCCCCGTTGCCGCACTGGCCTACCTCACCACCGTCGGCGTTGAAGATCCGGTAGCGAAAGTCTGTGCCCTGGGTTGTCGGCGCCTCGACCAGCAACAACTGGTCGCAGCCGATCCCGTAGCGCCGGTCGGCGAGATGGCGCACTTGTTCCGGTGACAGGGCCACGGTTTGGTTGATGGCATCGATGACCACGAAATCGTTGCCGAGGCCGTGCATTTTCGTAAATTCGAGTTGCATTAACTTATGTCCTCACCGCAGAGGTGCGGAGTATGTAGAGCAATCCATTTTAACCAAACAGAAAATCATTCACCGCAAAGGCGCAAAGAACGCAAAGTCAAATCAAAATTCTTTCTAACAACAAACTACCCAAGTCGTAACAAATGAACGTCTGTTTGTCATTTTCCGTGACGGGGGTTGTTGCAATAATTTTTTCTTTATTTGCTTCCTTTGCGCTCTTTGCGGTGAAGTCTTTTACGGGTTTCTCTGCGTTCTCCGCGTCTCAGCGGTGAAATTGTTATTGCTTGTTATTCCGGCAGCAGGTGCTCGCCGCGATAGAGGTCCTCAAGGGTCTCGCGCTCGCGGATGACGTGAATCTGATTGCCATCAACCATGACCTCGGCGGCACGCGGCCGCGAATTATAGTTGGAGCTCATAGTGAAGCCGTAGGCGCCGGTGGAGCGCACCGCCAGGACATCACCCGCGGCCAGGGCCAGTTCACGGTCCTTGCCGAGAAAATCGCCGGTCTCGCAGATCGGGCCGACTATGTCGTAGGACTGTGCCGGTTCCACGCTGCGCGGTTGCAGCGGAATGATATCGTGCCAGGCGTTGTAGAGTGCCGGGCGCTGCAGGTCATTCATGGCGGCATCGACAATAGCGAAGTGCTTGTCGGCGGTGTGCTTCAGGTATTCCACGCGTGTCAGCAAAATACCCGCGTTGCCGGCGATGGCGCGCCCTGGTTCCAGCAGGATCTCCAGCGGGCTGTCGCCGAGCTTTTCCAGCAGTGCGCGGGCATAGGCATCCGGCAACGGCGGCTTGTCGTGTGCCTGATAACGAATACCGAGGCCGCCGCCTACATCGATATGCTGCAACGCTATGCCTTCGTCCTCCAGGCGTCCGATCAGTCGCAGGACGCGCTCGAGGGCGTCGACAAACGGCGTGGTCTCGGTCAGTTGTGATCCGATGTGGCAGTCGATGCCGGTAACGCGCAGGTGCGGCAGTCCGGCGGCATGGCGGTAGACCTGCAGGGCCGTATCGACATCGATGCCGAACTTGTTTTCCCTGAGTCCGGTGGAAATATACGGGTGGGTGCCGGCATCCACGTCCGGGTTGACGCGCAGCGACACCGGTGCGACGTGTCCGCTCTCTCCGGCCACCGTGTTGAGGCGCTGCAGTTCGGCCTCGGACTCGACATTGAAGCAGCGTATGCCGACATCCAGTGCGCGTCGCATTTCGCCATTGCGCTTGCCGACGCCGGAGAACACCACCCGGGCGGGATCGCCGCCTGCCTGCAGTACGCGCTGCAATTCGCCCTCCGAGACGATGTCGAAGCCCGAGCCCAGTTGCGCCAGCACCTGCAGCACGGCCAGGTTGGAATTTGCCTTGACTGCGTAACAGATAAGGTGCGAATGGCCGGCAAGCGCGTCGTTGAACACCTGCCAGTGGTGCTCCAGTGTGGCACGCGAATAGACATAGCAGGGCGTGCCCACCCGCTCGACGACATCGGCCAGGTCGACGTCCTCTGCCCGGAGGCGGTTGTCACTATATGCAAAATGGTCCATTAAGCTGCTTCCCGGTCGCCCGGCCGGGCTCAGTCGTGTTCCAGGTATAGTTCGCTTGGCAGGTAGAGCGGGCCCTTCTGGCCGCAACCGGCCAGCACCGCTGTGGCAGCGGTGATTATCAGTAACAGCCCGAGCAGCCAGGATGATGTCCGCTTGTTCATAACGCCCTTCCGAAAACAAGCTGTCAGTATACGGTGTGGTTGCGGCAAACCCAATGCCGTGGCTTTTTCTGGGGCATACTAGCCCTATGAAAACGAACCATCTGGATGCGGTCGAAATCAATCCGCCGGCAGCGCCGCGCGCCTGCGTTATCTGGCTGCACGGCCTGGGGGCCGACGGCCATGACTTTGCACCCCTGATCCCCGAACTGGGGCTGGTCAACGAGCGCGCACTGCGGGTGGTCTTGCCGCATGCCCCGTACCGACCGGTCACGATCAATGGCGGTCATGTCATGCGCGCCTGGTACGATATCCTCGCGCCCGATCTGCTGCAGGGCGAAGACAGCCAGGGGATACGGGAATCGGAACAGCAGCTGCGGGGGCTGATCGAGCGTGAGGTCGGCAACGGCATACCACCCGAACACATCGTGCTGGCGGGTTTTTCCCAGGGGGGTGCCATTGCCCTGCAGGCCGGCTTGCGCTATCCGCAGCGGCTGGCCGGCATCCTCGCGCTTTCGACCTATATCCCGCTCGCTGCCGTGCTGGCGGCCGAACGCACGGCGGCAAATGCGGCGGTCCCGATCATGATGGCGCACGGGCTGCACGACCCGGTGGTGCCGCTGGCACTGGCGGAGCGCTCCCGCGATCAATTGCAGGGGCTGGGTTATACAGTGGACTGGCACAGCTACCCGATGCCGCATGCCGTATGCCCTGCTGAAATTGCGGATATTCGTGCCTGGCTGGGGGCCTGCCTGCCGCAGTAGGTTGGATATTATTTATAGATAATAGCGGATTCTGTTTTTTTCAAACGGCGATGGCGATCCCGCTGTCGTTGCCGCGCGCCTCGGTGAGGGCAGATTCGGCGCGTTCCAGCAGGGACTGTGCGTTGTCGTTCTTCTGGCAGTGGGTTACGCCATAGCAGGCACTCAATCGGGCCTCCTGGTCACCGCTAATACGGCCAAGATGCTCTCTCAGCTTGTTGATCAGCTGCAGCGCGGAGTCCTGGGTCGTCTCCTGCAGGATAAGGATGAAATCGTGGGCATCGGTGCAGCCGACCAGGTCGGCCCAGCGAGTCTGGTCCTTCAGCAGGTAGCTGATCTTCATCAGGGTACGTTGATTGGTTTCCTTGTTATCCATGCCCATGAACACGATGGACAGGGGACTGTTGTAACGCCGGCTGCGCGCCACCAGCGGTTCCAGTGATACCATGACACCGCGCCGGCTCAGCAGGCTGGTCAGATCCACGTCCTTGAGTGACTGCTCCCTGAGTTTGTCGTTGAGTGCGTCACGTTCCTGCTTGTGGCGCAGCTTTTCTGTCACATCCTGGTAGAACCTTGCCGTGCCGCCCGTGTTGTCGTCCAGGGGAACAGTGTTCACCGCCAGCCAGCGCACATCGCCGTCCGGCATGATCCAGTTGACCAGGGTGCCCTGCCCCTGCAGCGGGGCCAGCAGGCCGTCGTTGCGCAGGTCGGTTTCCGGCATCGTCATATCGCGCACGCTGTCACCCACCAGTTCGGCAAAGGCTGCGTTGAAACCGCACAGATGGCCGGCGTTATCGATCAGCAGGACACCCAGCGGGCAGGCATCCAGCAGGGTTTGGGCTTCCTCGAGTGTGAGCTTGTTCAACATGCAGATATGTTCCCCTGGTCTACGCTTCAAGCCGGTATTCTGAATACAACGCTCGTGGTAATGATGCTGTCGGTTTTAACTATCCCGGGCCGCAAGCCGCGTACGGACCGCGGCGATGGCCTCCCGAACCTGTGCGGGTGCGGTGCCTCCCGGGTGGTTACGTGCCGCCAGTGAGCCTTCCAGGGTAAGTACCTCGAAAACGTCCTCGTCGATGGCCCTGGAAAAGGCCTGCAGTTCCTCCAGTGTCATGGCGGAAAGGTCCTTGCTGTTCTCGACCCCGTAACGGACCGCGCGACCTACGATTTCGTGGGCGTCGCGGAAGGCTATGCCCTTGTGCACCAGGTAGTCCGCGAGGTCGGTCGCGGTGGAGAAGCCCTGGCGCGCCGCGCGGGTCATCTGCTCCCGGTGCACCTCGAGCGCGGGCATCATGTCGGCGAAAATCCGCAGCGAGCCCTTGAGGGTGTCGACGCTGTCGAACAGTGGCTCCTTGTCCTCCTGGTTGTCCTTGTTGTAGGCCAGCGGCTGACCTTTCATCAGGGTCAGCAGGCTCACCAGGTGACCAATCACCCGCCCGCTCTTGCCACGCACCAGCTCCGGGACATCCGGGTTTTTCTTCTGCGGCATGATGCTGGAGCCGGTGCAGAAGCGGTCCGGCAGTTCAATAAAGTTGAATTGTGCCGATGACCAGAGTATCAGCTCCTCCGAGAACCGTGACAGATGCATCATCACCAGCGCAGCCGCACTGCAGAACTCGATCACGAAATCCCGGTCACTGACCGCATCCAGCGAGTTGGCAGCCGGTGCATCGAAGCCCAGCAGCCGGGCCGTGTAGGCCCGGTCGATGGGAAAGCTCGTGCCGGCCAGGGCGGCCGCGCCCAGCGGCATGACATTGACCCGCCGCCGGCAGTCCAGCAGGCGCTGGTGGTCGCGCTCCAGCATCTCGATCCAGGCC
>CAMYJI010000017.1 GCA_947258545.1 uncultured Ectothiorhodospiraceae bacterium | reverse complement strand
GGAGCCCTACATGAGCGGGAATCTTTGTGTGAAGGGAAAGGCAGGTTCTGCTGCAAAGTAGACGCCCGTTGTTATTGGGCGAGTGTCTGGTTCTGGCCGTACTCTGAAGTCCAGGGGAGTAATACCTGAGTGTTTTAGTCGGATGATCACTTCCGACCCAACCCAGTCGTTTAACCGATTCTTATATTAGAGGCCAGTATGCGGCGGGAGACGACCCTAACTTGTCGTTCCCGCTGTTTCTAGGGAGGCTTTGAAAGTACTGTAGTCGGACATTCAGCCTTAGACCGCTATCGGCTGCCATCTAGCCAAGACGGATACATTGACAGCCATACATGAACGATATATTTCGGCATATTACTGTTGATTGACACAATAGGCCGCGTCGGTACTATTACCAATAGTGCGGATTCCGCCTATTACACTCTTAGCTAAAATCAAGAATCAAGAATTGTTCGTAGGCCAGTATTGGAAACCAATAACACCGTTCGGAGGAGAAAAATGAAATATATGCTTTGTTGGTCGATCCCACCCGAAAACTACAATGCTGCGGTTGATGCATTTTTAGAGGGAGGAGCGCCTATGCCAGAAGGTCTGACGTCTCTAGGTAGGTGGCATGCACCAGGCTCCACTCGTGGTTGGTTATTGTGCGAAGCTGAAGATCCTGTGACTGTAGCGCACCATGTAGCCCAGTGGGCAGGTTTGTTGAAGATTGATGCATATCCCGTGATTGATGATGCCGGGGCAGGTGAAGCTGCGACACGTGCTCGGGCTTCGTAACGTCAGGCGAATCAGCTAACAGGTTGTTCCGGCTGACCCCGAACAATCCACAGCGTTTTGCTCATGCCTTCGGCATCGTTTTGTGAAAAAGCTGCTCCGTATTCAGTGCCGCTGAACTAGGCGTTACCAATGACCTGAGTTGCTGCGTTCCCGCCGTTCGCTAGTCGTCAGGGAAAAGCAACTCATGGCCGGAAGACACCCAGGGGCTGATTCAAAATATGGTTTTACTTAATGGCGGGAGAAGACCGTCCCAGTCACTCAGGGATATAATCCTGCCGCGCGAGGAAGAAGTAGAGAGTAACGTCATCACCGGCACAATCGTATACATCTATTTCCCGTTCAAGTTCAGCTATCAGGCTGATAAGCGCTTGTGAGTTGTCCTCGCACTTCTTCAATAGGCGGAGACGTTCCCGAAGCGGCTCATAATAATTGGACCAGGCTTTCCGGGTGGACAACACCGGATCAATAGTATTGAAACCCGCGGCAGCCAATTCATCCACTACGCCGGCTGCTGTTGTGATATCTGGGTATTCCCTGACCCAGAATGTGGATGCCATGTCGGAACGTGCCGCCGGTTCGTGTTGCCAGACGATATCACTGAAAACGAGCCAGCCATTGGGATTCAACAGTGGTCGCCACCAAGCGAATGCATTAGCGCGTCCGATGCTGTAGATTGCCGACTCCGACCAAATCAGATCAAATTCACCCTTAACACCGTCCAGTGGCGGTGGGTCCGCCATGTCACCCACTACAGCGCTTATGCGTTCCTCAAGTCCACGAACGCTGGCCGCAGCTTTAAGGCGTGCAATAAACGGTGCGTGGGAATCCAGCGCCAGCACACGCGCCGTTGGCAGGCATTGAGCCAGCACCAGAGCAGATGCACCCACACCACAACCAAAATCTGCAACGCGCGGTCCTGAGGACAAGTCCTGACACAATCGCTCGACTAGCTTCCTGGTGGTCGCGGAATCCCCTGGACCCAGATTAACCAGATGATCGAAAACGATCGTATACGCGCTCATGATTTCATTTTCTGGTTCCATGATTGCTATGATAAATCTGAATCGGATGCATTTCTGCAGTGGCCATTAACGCCGAATGCAGTTGAAACATGATTTTTAGAAAGGGGGCGTCCGCTAATGGCCGTCCTGAGACCCTAATGGCGGTAAATCCAGACATTTCAAGTCAGTGACTGCCTCAGACCCATGGCCGCCACTAACAAGCACTAAAGAAAAAGGCAACCTAAGGTCCCGTTTTTTATTTGCTAACTGACTCAAGTCTGACTGAAAGGTGCGGATGATACCCACAGCAAAGACAGAACGATCTGAACTTTCTACATATTCACCACCATCACCATCGATATTCCAGCCAATATTGTCGGGATCCATATCGGTATCGGGGTACAGGCCATGGATAACTTCAATTTATTGAGGACTACACGAGTTATCTCTTAATTAGCAGTCACGCAATAACCTCACCTTCCCCGGTGAAGAAATACAGTTGCTCGGGCTTGAAGCCAAGCCTGATATTTTGACCTACTGCTTCCGCTTGTGTACATGAGAGACGCGCAACCAGCGTCTTTTGCGCTGTACTGGGCGTCGTTGCTGCCGGTCGAAAATACAGTAGGCGTTCGTGGCCCAATGATTCAATGCTCACGACAATAGCCGGGTATGCCGGCGTCACTTCGGGTGAAAAGGCCTCCGGGCGCAGGCCTACCAGGATCGGATGCTCCAGGTATTCTTCCAGGCCCGGCTTGCTGGCGAGTAGCTGTTCAATTGGAATACGCCACCCATCACTTTCGAGCTGCAGCATCCCGCTGTTGCGGCTCAGCCTCGCGGCAAAGATGTTCATACCTGGATTGCCGAGGAATGCAGCAACAAAGGCATTGGCCGGCTGTTCGTAGAGTTCCTGCGGCGGACCCACCTGCTGCAGCCGCCCGGCGTTGAGCACCGCGATACGATCACCCAGAGTCATGGCCTCGACCTGATCGTGGGTCACGTAGATAGTGGTGATCCTCAGACGTTTCTGCAGGTCGGCAATTTCAGCACGGATCTGTGTACGCAGCTTCGCGTCCAGGTTGGAGAGCGGCTCGTCCATCAGGAACACCTGCGGCTGTCGCACCATGGCGCGTCCCATAGCCACCCGTTGGCGCTGGCCGCCGGAAAGCTGTCGGGGCCGTCGCTCCAGTAGCTCGGCCAATCCGAGCAGCTGTGCGGTTTCCTCAACCCGCTTTGCGATTTCGGCCTTGGTCATTTTCAACATCTGCAGCGGGAACGCCAGATTACGGCGCACGGTCATGTGCGGGTATAGCGCATAGTTCTGAAACACCATGGCGATATCTCGGTGCTGCGGCGGCCGCTCGTTCACGCATTCTCCGTCAATAAGCAGTTCACCGCCGCTCACGGGTTCCAACCCTGCCAGCAAGCGCAAGCTGGTGGACTTGCCACAACCCGATGGCCCCACCAGCACCATCATCTCCCCCTCTGCCACTTTGAGGTTCAGGTCATTCAATGCCCGGGTACCGTCCGGATAGCTCTTGTGGATATGCAGGAATTCTACTGTCGCCATGAACTACCCCTTGATGCCTGTGGCGACCACACCACGTACGAACCAGCGCTGGAACAGCAGGAATACCACGAGGATTGGCGCGACCATCATTACCCCAAAGGCGAAGATATCGCCCCATTGCAGTGGCGGCAGGCTGTGAAAGGTTGCAATCGCCAGCGGCAGAGGACGCACTGCTTCGCTACTGGTGACCATCAGTGGCCAAAGAAAAGCCCCCCACTGGGTGAGGAAGGTGAGAATGGCAACGCTGGCGAACACCGGTTTGGCATTAGGTACGATGATAGTGAAAAAGGTGCGTAGCGGGCCGGCACCATCGATGCGTGCCGCCTCCTCCAGTTCCCGCGGCATGCCAATGAAATAGGTGTAAAAAAGATAAATGGAAAAGGCATTGGCGATGAAAGGAAGGATCTGCACCAAATAGGTGTCGCGCCAGCCAGCAAGTGACACCATGTAAAAAAGGGGTACAGCGATGGCCTCAAGGGGGATGATCATGACCGCCAGTACCAGCCCGAACAACAGCTCACGCCCGCGCCATTGCAGGCGGGCGAAGGCGTAGCCGGCTAGGGAATTCACCAGCAGTCCCACGCCCACGATCATGCCATTGATAAACAGCGAGTTGAGAAGGTAGCGAACAAAATCAACGCGTGCAAACACATCCAGGTAGTTGTCCAGCGACAGCCCTGCTGGCCAAAAGACCCGCCAATCTCCTGCTTCCACCAGTACTCGGGCATCCGGCTTCAGACTGCCGGCCAGCATGAAGCCGATGGGGCTGATAAAGAGCAGCCCTAGCAGTAACAGAGAGAGGTAGAACAGTGGCACGCCAGCAGAGCGGCTCATAGCACCTCCCGCTCCTGGCGCGCGACGCGGCGCTGCAACCAAGAGATCAGTAGTACCACCAGGAACAACACCACGGTCATGGCGGCACCACGTGCCACCTGCTGGCGGGCAAATGCGGCCTGTACTGCCTCGAACATCACAGTGGTGGTGGCGTCATGGGGTCCGCCCTGGGTCATGATTTGCACCTGGTCGAACAGACGGAACGCAAGGATGGTGGTAACTAGCACCACAAAGATCAGAGTATTACGCAGCTGTGGCAGTGTGACATGCCAGAACTGTCGCCAGCGGCGCGCACCATCAATAGCAGCCGCCTCGTAGAGTTCGGCAGGAATGGCCTGCAGGCCGGCAAGTATGATGACCATCTGAAATCCCGTACCCTGCCAGATGGAGGTCAGCATGATGGCCGGCAGCGCCAGCTGGGGATCGTGGAGGAAATCGCGTGGCGTCCAGGCGCCGAAGCTGACCAGCTCCAGAAAGGAATTCATCATGCCGTTGGGCCCCGGGGCAAAGATCAATACCCAGACCACTGCCACTAACGACAGCGGAAACACAACTGGCATGAAAAAGAGGGTGCGGAAGAAGGCGATACCGCCAAGACTCCGGTTGAGTAGCAGCGCCAGCAACAGTGCCAGGACCGTCTGCAATGGCACCACCGTGAACGCGAACAGCAGGTTGTTCAGCAACGCGCGGCTGAAGGAAGGATCGGCAAAGATACGACGATACTGTTCGAAACCCAACCATTCCAGCGGTAGTGGCGAGCCGAGCCGCAGATTGGTGAAACCGAGCGCGACCGCAAGCAGAAAGGGGACGGCGACAAACAGCAGCAGCCCCAGCAACGCCGGAGCGCTCATAAATACGGCCGTCAGGCCGCGTCTTTTCTGGTTCGGTGTGCTCTTGGTTAGCATAGTCATGATAGCTACCAGCGCTCAGTGTGTTGGGGGTAACCCTTATTGTCGCGGATGTCCTGGTCGATGACGGCAACCGCCTTATCCAGCGCGGCCTGTACGTCGCCAGCGTTACGGATATCAGCAAACACCTGCTGGAAGGCGGAGGTGATCACTGGATAAGCTGGCGTCTGCGGCCGCGGCACGGAGAACCCGCTTTGCAACTGCTGGCTGAATAGCCGCAGCGGCCCTTTGGCACCGTATAGTGGCGAGCGTTCGATGGCCCTAGAGGTGGCCGGTACCGCGCCGTTGGCCGCTGCCATGGCGAGAACCTCCTCGGGCTGCAGCAGAAACTCGAGAAATCGCGCAGCCGCCTGTTGATCCTGACAGCGGTCGGTGACGCCCCACACCCAAGAACCCTGGCCGGTGCGTGAGCCTTGGCCAAGATCTGGCAGCGGCAACAGGGCTAAATCATCGACAAGTACCTCGGCGTAACGGGGATACTCCCAGTGCCCGGCCCAGGAAAGCGCAACCCGGCCGCTGACGAAGGCGACGTCGTCCACATTGGGGTCTACGTAGCCACCTGTGAACCAGTGCTGCAGGGCTTGCATGGCAGCCATCGACTGCGGGCCGTTTAGAACGTCCGCAGCAGATTGGTAGTCGCTGCGATCGATTAGATCACCCCCCGCGGATTGCAATAATGGCGAAAAAGCATAGGTAAACCATTCGCCTGTATAGTTTAGTTTCAGATCCAGTACCATGCCGTCGGGATCATGCTGTGCTATGGCCTCAAGTACCGCGACGAATTCACTGCCGCTCCACGCATCTTCAGGACCAGTAGGAATACGCAGGCCAGTGACCTCCAGGGCGCTGCGCCGTGCATACAGGCCGAGTCCGGAATCAAAGGTGCCGACGCCATAGAGATTGCCGAGATAGCGGCCCTGTTTGGTAATCGATGGCAGCAATTCGTCTTGCGTCTGTGCACTCAGCAATTCGCCCATTGGCACCAAATGGCCTTGCCAGACATAGTTGTAGAGAAAGGGCCCGTCGAATTCGAGCACATCTGGCAACTCACCGGCGACCGCCGCTGCCTGCACCTGGGCATTGTACGAACGCTCTGGGATAAAGGTGAGCTCTACCATGATGTCTGGCTGTGCTGCATTGAAGCGCGCCACCTGCTGTTCCAGAACATGCCGCTCGGCTGCCTGTCCGGCATGCGCCCAAACCTTAAGCGGTGACACTGTGGCTTTCTGCTCAGCTGGTTGCTCGCTACAGGCTGCAAGAAACGCTATCAGTCCGCTTAGCAAATATCGCCACATAGCCGGCCCCTTCCCCTTATTAATTTTCGGACACCACGTTGCATCTATTCAGGTTATCAGATACACATCACCGTTGTCGCGCCGCTAACTTGGTTCGCAATAGCAGATCTTGTGAGCAGAGCAGCACGCCTTGTTGCATTGCATTTGCTACACATACCGCACTATGCCTTGCACTTATTGCACCCTACAAGTTGAACGTTCGGTTGTTCTATGATTCGCTATTTGAATGTATTTCTTCACTTACTATCTCCATGATAGAGGCTAAGAACAAGGTCCTCATGTTAGGGCTTTCGTATCTTCACAAATATGGGCAGAGATAGCTGTGGTCCCCTAGCCTCCGGTAAACTGCAAGTTCTGCTGTATCTAAGACCTTCCCAGGGACCGCCGGAAGGACGTGTTCTGGCCGAACCAAGACCTTCCTCGGATAACAGGCTGAAAATTAGCAGTACACGACATACACGCATCACATTGTACTTGCGAAGATCGGAAACGGGTTGTGTTATTCATATCGGAGTTGCCTTTTACTCCAGGTCCGGTTCGCCCAGCTGTTGCAGAACGGCATCTCGGGCGGCATCGCGGAGCTTCACGACCGCCGCCCATTCCCTGCCGGTCGGTGCAATGGGCGCGCCGACGTTGATCTTCACCACAACCCGGCGTGGAAATCGCGATTCACCGCGTAGTAGCGAACGGGTCCCCCGGATGACCACCGGCACAACCGGCACACCGGCCTGGGCTGCGGCTGCGAACGCCCCCATGTGAAATGGCAACAGACCCGGCATGCGCGTGAAGGTCCCTTCCGGGAAAAACACAAGTGAGCGGCCAGCCTGAGCCACCTGGGCCGTATCGCGGGCGTCTGCAACACCGCGCTGCTTGTCAAAACGCTCGACGAACTCGGCCCCGATGCGCCGCAGAAAAACGCGCGGAATAAACTGTCTGGACAGTTCCGCCTTGGCCACGAAGCTGAAACAGAGCGGCAACACCGCCAACAAAACCACACCATCGAGGTAACTGGCGTGATTGCTGATGATCACACAGGCCTGATCCTGGGGCAGTTTCTCGGCCCCGTCGACCTGCAACGGTATGCGACCGAGACGAAAAAGCAGCCGCGCACCCCAATGCACAACCGCCCAGCGCCAGCGCGGGCGGGGTAAAACCGCAATCAGTAACCACACAGGGGGTGCCAGCATCCAGAATATGAAGTGGGCATAAACAGCATAGGCCATATCCGCCAGCCGTCGCCGCAGTCTGCGCAGTCGCGGCCGCAACGAGGTCATCAACAGGCGGGCAAATTGCCACCAAACTGCACGCGGTTTGTGACCGAGCTGGCCACTTTCGTACAGCTCGCGCACAGCATTACGGCGGATCTTACCGCTGGAAGTCTTCATCACGGTATGCGGCATAGCCATCACCACATCATCCGGCGATGTGCCCAACAGGTCCGTGGTCACCGCGTTAACCTGCACCCGCAGCGCGTCCAGTTTTGTTGGCGCTGTCTCGCGAGTTTCAGACAGCACGATGAGCCGTTCTTTTCCCGAACCCGGATCCGTGCTGCCGAAAACAGCGACACAGCCCTTGCGAATGCCGGGGATATCGCCAACGGCCTCTTCCACCTCATATGGATACAGATTGCGCCCCCCGCGGATGATGACGTCCTTGATCCGGCGGGTGGGATAGATGTCACCGCCAACGATATAGGCAAGGTCGCCTGAGTCGAGCCAATCCCCGTCGAACAGGTTCCGGGTCGCATCCGGGTTGCGGAAATAACCGCTGGTGGCCGATGGCCCCTGGAACTCGAGGCGTCCCTCGTGGCGTTCCGGCAGTTCGCGCCCTGACTGATCGACAATGCGGATCTGGTATCCGGGCAGTGGTTGGCCACAAGCGACGAACTCGAGGGCGCGGGCATCCGCTGCATCCGCCGGCACCGCTTCCCCTGACGACTCGAATACATCACGCTGAATGCGGTCGATCGGTGGAATGCGTCCTGGCGGCGGGAAGGCCAGGCCGACGGCGGCCTCGGCAAGTCCATACACCGGCGCCATCACCTCCGGCCGAAAGCCATAACGGGCAAACCGCTGACTAAAGCGCCGTATGGTATGGGGGCTGACCGGTTCGGCGCCATTGACGGCCATGCGCCAGGAATTGAGATCGAGACCTTCGATATCAGTGTCGGTCAGTTTGCTCAGGCACAGCTCGAAGGCGAAATTGGGCGCTGCCGACAAGGTGCCACGGTGGTGATGGATGGCCCACAGCCAACGCTGTGGATGGACCAGAAAGGTCAGCGGTGACATCAATACCAGCGTCATCGCATAGTACAGACTGCCAGCCCCATATCGTGATACAACGGCAACCAGCTGACAAAGACATCCGTGGGATCGACTTGCGCGATATCACCCATGGCGCGGATATTTGCAAGCAGATCTGCATGCGTCAGGACCACGCCCTTCGGTGCGCCGGTACTGCCCGAGGTATACTGGAGCAAGGCGATGTCCCCAGCGCAAATCGCCGGCAGAGTGACTGCCATGCCGTGCACCGTCAAATCCCCGGGCGTGATGACATTACCTAATTTCTCCACCTGTGCCTTGAGCAAGCGCGCCACCACCTGGGCCTCCGGCACGGTGATGAGAATTACCGTATTGGCATTGGCGAGTATGCTTGCGTGCCGGCGCAGATGTTCCTCGATCTGGGATGCACGGGCTGGCGGATAGATCGGCACGGGTATGCCGCCGGCCAAAAGGATACCAAAAAAGCTGAACAGGTAATCACGGCCTGTCGGTAACATGATGGCCACGCTCTGCCCCGGTTGCAGGTCATGCGCCTGCAGTCCCGCTGCGATCGCCAGCGCTCCATCGAACAAGGCGGCATAGGTGATCGTTTCCGGCTCGTCCTCCTCGCCATACAGGTAGATGTGCGGACGTTGCGGGTTGTTGTGTACATGCCAATCGAGCACGTCCAGCAGCGTGTCCGCCTCAACAGGTACAGCCGCTACCTTGCCCGGCGCGACGATACTCACCGTCGCTACTGCGGCTGGCTGCCCCGTGGCATGGCCGGACAATACCGCCCGCAGCAGATCGCGGGGCGTTTCAACCATCATCGTCGCCTGTTCCGGCAGGCTCACGCCAAAGGTCCGTTCGATGCGTAACAGCAATTCAACGCGCGACAGGCTGTCGAAACCCAGGTCGCGGTCCAGCGCGCTGTCCAGTGTTGCCCTTGCGGCAGGTTTCCGGCCCGGGTGCAGTTCAATCGCCAGTCGTTGGACGATGTCCAGCAGACGTCCGACCGTATCGTCAACTGTCGGGCTGCTTTGTCCCCCTGCTGCATCAGACCCGGGCATCAGATCCTCCCGTCAGTACCGCCTGCGTCAATGCGATCGTCTACATCCTGTGTGCCATACTCTGACTATAGCACTCACATGCAGGTCGACTGGCGGGTTTAATCAGGTCTGCTTTCCCCTGAATTCCGCAGCTTCAGGAAGATGATCAGATGCGTGATCATGTAGAACGGTACGACCAGCGTCGGTATCAGGCTGAGTGGCAAAAAGGCCATGGGATCGGTTGCAATTTCACTCCCAAACCAGGCTGAACGCAGTGCCGTACCCACGCTGACGGCAATCAGGAAATCCAGCAGGCCGAAGCTGTTCCACGTCAGTAGCGCCTGTTTCGATACCGCTCTGCCACGCAGCAGGTTGATACCAATCAGGGTCGCGCCCGCTGCGGCGAGTGCATCTCCCAGTCCCGCCAGCCAGGCAAACAGTCCCGGCAGGATGTCATGGGCATACAGAAACAGGAAGCCGAGCCCCAGCATGCGCCAGCTGTGCAGCATGACGAGTATTCCGGTGTCCAGCGACAGCGCATACGAGCGGAAGGTCGGATTGGTCCGGTAGGCCAGGGCAAACCCGGCGACCGGGATGATGATCATGGCCGGCATCAGCAGGTCGTTCGTTGCCAGTACACCACTGGCAGCCAGTACGATGGCGCTGATAACCCATACCAGTAGTAGTAATGACCCGCTACGGATCCAGCATTCACAGGATTGTAGTGTTAACGTCGTCATAGGTTACCTCGTTTGCCTGTAGTTTCAATCAGGCCGTTTCGTTGATGGGTTCAATGGCCCGCCGGTAGGCCGGGCGGGCCGTGACGCGCTGTGTGTAGGCCAGTAACAGCGGATGGTCTTCGAGTAACTCGGGCAACCAGGTCAGTGTGGTTCCCAACAGGATGTCGGCACAGGTGAATTGCTCACCCAGCAGGTAACCGTCGTGATCCAGTTCTCTGGAAAGCATGCGCAGCACCCGCTGATAGCCCCTGGTCGCTAAGGGCACAATGGCCTCGATACGTCTTTTCTCCGGCAGTATCTGGGTGTGCAGCAGGACCTCGAAGGCGGGGTGTTCCAGTGTTGCCGGGACGAAGAACATCCATTGTTCATAACGGGCGCGCCGGGGATCGATATGGGACGGTGCCAGGCCTTTCTCCGGGAAACAGTCAGCCAGCCAGTGGCAGATGGCGCCTGATTCGAACAGGGTCTCGCCATCGAGGCTAACGGCGGGGACGCTGCCGAGGGGGTGCAGCGGGTTGCGTTCACCTCCGAACAGGTCGACGGGTTGCAGCCGGTAGGGCACGGCGAGTTCCTCCAGCAGCCAGCGTGGCCGGCTGGAACGGGTGTGGGGGGTGTAGTAAAGCTCGATGTCCATGTGACGGGCTTCCTGGTAAGTGGGGTTTCTAGTAACTTTTAAATTGCAAGTAACTAGATTCTAGTCAAGTAACTTTAAATTTACAAGTGACTAATTCAGTGCTATGCTAAGCATATGATTGATAGTAAGAAGTTCGCAAAATCGAGCCCTGGAGCAGGGCGTTCGCCGTGCCCGGTGGCCTGCAGTCTCGACTTGTTGGGCGACAAATGGACCTTGCTGGTGGTGCGTGACCTGCTGTTGGGCAAGACGACCTATACCGAATTCCAGAATGCACCCGAGGGCATCCCGACCAATATCCTTGCGGAACGCCTGAAGCGCCTGCAGGCGGCCGGGATTATCGAGAAGTCCCGCTACCAGGAACGCCCGGTACGTTATGCGTATCAGTTGACGAAGAAGGGCCGCGACCTGCGACCGGTGTTGTCGGCGATGATCGACTGGGGTAACAAGTACATTCCCGGTACCCTGTCACGTGAGCAGATCGTAGACATGGCAGGGCAGGCACCGGAGAGTACGAAAACTAAAAGGGGACGGAGGGAATAAAGAATAATTCCTCCGTCCCCCGTTCGATGGGTGACACTCTTTTATTTATGCGGGTACGCTATCAGTTCTCTCCCATTCAAAGACAGTATTGAGGTTCACCGTCTCATTGACTATCTGACCATCGACCTCGCCATTGATGCGAACTGTTCCTACCAGATGGCCGCTAATGGCCGTGCCGACCTCGCCAGACCCGGTTACGTCATAGGTTAGACTCGTTATATTGATATTGATTTCCAGTCCCTCGAACTGGAAATCAGCCAGGATGCCATCCTGGCTGACCGCTTCAAACTGCTCCAGGTCATTTGGGACGGATGACAACAGGGCCTGTTCGGTGAAGTGAATATCATTGATCGAATCGCTGACCGTGAACACCCAGGTACTGCCTTCCTCGATGGCGAAGTCGCCGAGATTGATCATGGAGGTATCGATATTCTGCTCCCAGGCAAACAGCTCACCGTAAACCAGCACGGTGGTGTTTCCGCTGTTAAAATCAATCGCGATATCCAGGGCGTCGAGCACACCATCGATGCCGGTGCTGTCGGTAGTAAAGGCCACATTCATGAAGTCATAGAAGGTGGCATCAATGCTGTAGTCACCGTACAGCGTGTCCAGGTTGGCGTTGATGATCCCTTGTTGGGCTTCAATGACCCCGTCATTCAGGGCGTCAATGTTCTCACTCCACGCCGCATACAATTGTTCGAGATCACCGTTATGGGCGAGGTACAGCGCCAGTGTCGTTAGCGGTGTGATATTGACTGTAATATTCTTTTCCGAGGCAAAGGAGTACAGCACATCACCGCCACCATTCGGGATCACGCGCAGCAGGTAGGGTGGCGTCATGCCTTCAACCGAAATAGAAAACGAGCCATCGACCTCTGCGGGCACATTCACCTCAATTCCATTGCTATCGGTCACATAGACAATCCCGTCAACGGGTGCGCCGGTTGCCGCCACTCCGCCGAGAGCGCCACCAACACCGCCGCCGCCACTACCGCCACCACCACCACAGCCCGCCAGCAGGGCCGCGGCCACCAGGGATATGATTAATACAGTTAAACGGGAAATCAGACTTTGCGTATTCATGTTTACTCTCCTGATAATATATGGGTCAGATCCCGGTTCTTCCTGATATCAGTAACAATCAGGATCTGAACCCGTTAAGCCAGTTATTTCATGGCCTGCTTGTTAAAACGGGTAATTGTTTTCGAGCAGCTATCAATGCTGACACTGGTTGTTTCATCCAGTAGCGATGCGATTTTCTCTGCCGATTGCACGGCTTCCGAGAACGGGTAAGAAGACTTCATCTGCGTATAGTTTGCACCGCATCCGAGAGTCCAGATGTTTGTGTAGGTACCGGAGGCGGGATCGCGCTTGAACGCTGATAAATTAACCGCAGCTGTCGTCGTGACTGACTTTGTATTCGTCCCCATGGTAAAACCGGAGGCCAGTGCGCCACCCATGGAAAATCGTTCGGTAAGCGAGATATTGTTGACCGAATACATGAGAAGCAGGTCTGAATTGCTGTCGAAGCCAACCAGGTTCCTCTGCTCATCAAACGTGATCTGGTCCCGTTCCAGAATGCGCAGCTCCTCGGGGTGGTACGGGACGGCCCATAAACCTGCCAGTTTGGGTAACACACTGTCACGCACGTCGGTTACCAGAGAATGATTACCATATAAGCCCTTCAGGATCGTGGCGTTGTCCGGTGCCTTTTCCATCCCCTTACGGCGGCCATCGGCTGCCAGGCCAGTCCAGAGCGTACCGCCCCCCAGTTGGCTTGAGACGCCATCACCGTAGGCGGCCCAGAAACTGCTGGTGTCGACGACACCAAAAGAAAAGCTCAGGGGCTCGTGACCCATCTGTATAAATGTGACGCTGTTCACATCGCTCCGTAATTCAGATACAGGGGGTGTGACTGTCGCGCAACCGCTCGCCAACATAGCCAGCACCAGCAGATAAATGAATTTCATTATGTTCTCCATATTTAATGGGCCCAGTTGCCCGCAAGCTTGGTAAGCGGCTGGACTTCTGCTATCGGCAGGATGGGAAGATCATTGAGAACAAGAAAAAAATAGGCATACACAGGGTCGGGCCGTGAAACCCACAGAAATCAAAAGATACCCACCCCTAAGCAGGACTGTGTCCGGAATTCAGGACTTGTTTAATTGATATCAATTTGTTGGCAGAGTCTGACGCCTGGGCCTTCAATTGGAGTTGGCCTTTTATTTGTGAATACCGTCTGGCCGGAGGTAATGATGTCTGAGCTCAACATAGATGGAACACCCAAGAGACATGCGGCACCTCATCGTGAGCGTTATATATCAATAGGAATGGCAGTATCCTGGAGAGGATACTCAGTTTGGTAGTGTGTCCGGGAGCCATCCAGGATTACATCCTCGAAGAAATCGCGGATATTTTCAGTTCCGTTTTGTGTTGATTCAAAAGATCTAGCGTCTCTTCGATATATTTATCAGAGCTGATTTCGTAGTTAATATATTCTCTGAGCAATACAACCCACCTACTGTGAATGATACAAAAGGATTTTGAATCATCATTGATTAGTGGGCAATCTGCACACCTCTTGTCGAGTACGATATTGGAGAATGCCTTTCTTTGACACTCCTGACGGTATCGCTCTGCATGTTCTTCAATCCATGACAGGGCTAATTGTTGCTGTTGCTCGATTGGAGCATTTTCGATGTAATTTCTTATTTCGCCGACCTGGTACTGCAAAATAATCTCGTCAGAAATGCTAATATTATCAATGTCATCAACAACAAATCGTGCGATCAATGCAAATATCGGGTCATCTAAAATGCACATGTGCTTCTCTTTAATATGAGATGTTCGTATAAGAGTATAGATATTCACCCGGTCATTTAGATAGAGAGAAGGGGGCAGAAAATTTAACAGGGATTTTGAAAAGACTGTCTCCTCTGCGAGCCTGGACACCCGGAGGTTCTGCTGCCACCATTCGTTAATAGATAGATAATGAAAACGGAACCGGAAAAATTACTGAAAAGACACCGGCAGCTTGTCCACTCTGATTTGCTCAAGGTGATATCGCATGTGCAAAGAACCGAAGGTGACTGGATTGTCAACACGCTCATGGTCGAGGGCTGCACTGCGCCCTTCAGGTTCAAGCGCAAGCAGGCCTACAGGAACATCAAGGGCCAGCGCGTAAACCTGACCTATTATCCGGTCAGTGAAACAGTGGGCGGTGTGGAGTTCGAGGTCATGAACGTCGTGCGCATCAGGGTCGCTTGAGACATCCGCAGCCAGGACGAAATTCCGGGACATACGCCCGGAGTCACGGTTACTTGTTGGTGATAATTTTGCAGTGACCCTAGTCGTTACTGGTCTGCGTGAACACGTGCCACTTGGGTCGGCGCCAGCTGCGGCGAAATTCCTTGATATCCGCTGTTCTCGCGATCCCGTCGCGTTCATGGCCGTCGAGGAAGGCGACAAAGTCGAGTTGGCGGTCTGTACGGTCATTCTCCTGGTCAAACAGGCGCGCGATTTCGTTCGCCGGGGTTGCCGGCCGGCCAACGATATCAATCACAGGCAGACGCAGGCCGCGATAGTCGCTACCGGGCTCGTAGGCCTTGTAGATCAGCTCGGTGCATACCAGCGCTTCATCGGTGCGAAAATCAAAATTGAAATCATAGGGCCGACCGCTGTAATGGAAGGCACGCAGCAGTGCCTGCGCCCTGGCGACACGCGGCAGGCGCGGGCGCAGTACGACGATGGCGTCGGCGTCCGCTGTATGCTCCAGGGAGGTAAACACCACGCCTTCGCTGATTGCCTCGAGCACCCGTGGCCGCTTACCGTGATCGTCCTGCTGGCTGAGATCGTAGGCCAGGGGATAGCGTTGCTCCAGCAAGGATTCGAAATTTAGTTCCGCAATGCCCTCGGCCTGCAGCCAGGCTCGTACCTCCGGGGTGGCGAAGTAGGCGCGGCGTTCCTCGGGCGTTCCGATGTACAGGGCGGCATGCGACCAGAACCCCGGCAAGCCAAGGTTGGACAGGTACCATTCACGGCGTTCCAGCAGAATGTCACCCGGCTCAAGCTGTGTGCGCAAGGCGTCAACCTGCGCCGGCGTGATCAGTGATCTACCGGCACGCAGCACCTTCACATCGCCCATCCAGCGCGACACCCCCTTCTGTACCGGAAAAAATGCCTTGAAGGCCGTGTCCCGAACGATGCGCCCCCCGTTGCGCAGGGTTGCGGCAGGACCCTCGCCCTTACCGGCCGCCCAGATCCGCCTGGCATCCGCGCGCATTGCATTATCCAGATCGCTATCAATGGATTGACCGCGCAGGGTGTGCTGCACCTCGAGCAGGCCAAACTGCAGTCCGAGCAGGACATTCAGATAGTTAAACTTCAGTTTTGCGTAACTGCGGGCCGGCAGGCCAATCTCGGGTACGGGCTCGTTGAGGAGGATGTCGGCATCGGGATTACGCTCGGCAAGCGCTATAAAATCAAGCGCATGCCGATAATTGGTGAGATAGGCGGCATAGACAAGCCGTGCCGCTGCATCTTCGCTGGACTGGTCCCCCCCGTGATCATGGCGCTGCTGGATCTCATCCAGTACCAGCATGTGATCGAGGAAGGTCTGCCAGACCGAACGGAGTGCGTCTTTCTGCTCACGATCCAGCAATGAATTTTGCTGCGCACCATTTTCGGGAAACAGGTCATCACGCGTCTGCATGTATTCAAGTACCCGGCCAAAGCCCTGCCGGGCCAGCCGCAGGGCCTGGGTGTCGCGCTGCAACTGCTCATTGTGAGGTTCGCTACTCGTTGCACGCACCGGGGCGGCGGGAGATAGCAGAGTCACAGCCAGCAACAGGCCAAAGACAGTAACGGCCGGTCTGCAGGTGAAAAAATCTTGCATGTTCATGTCCTCATGCGTGAGATGCCCATACAGTGAACAGTATACTTGATTCTCCTGTCGTGCTTCGGGTATTCGCGCCATGCCATGCTTGCCGGAGTCTGGCTCTGGTCCAGTCGCAGGCTCACGGGCTGCTACCGGCTGGTGGCTTGTCATCGGTCACGTCGATTTGTTTTTTCGAGGCTTTCCTTGTGGGCATCCACAGCCTGTCTTTCGAAAAACAATCCCAGCCCCACTTCAGCCAGTTGAGCAGCGCGAACGCCATCCACATCGACCAGGCGAGCATCAGGATCCGGTAGGCCAGGACCGGAACGGAGACGATCCAGGCCTGCGGAATGCTGCTTTCGATCCGGTCCTGGTACCAGTTCAGTTGCATGCGCGAGGAGCCATTGCCGGCGATCTGCATGTCTGGATTGCCAAGCAGTCCGTTGGATACGGCGCCAAACAGGGCGGATACGGCGATCACCGTTAGCACAACCAGTATGACCTGCATCGCATTAAACCGCAGGGGATCATCGAGGCCGGTAATTTGCCCGCGCCCGTACAGCATGAAGATCCAGAATGCGATCAACAGCGCAATGAACGGCGTCACGGTACTGAGTCCGATGCCAAGCAGTATCCATGAGTGGGTCTTCAGCGGTGTGCCTTTGATGCGTCCCAGAGCGACCGCAATCAGCACGATGACTATCAGCACACCCCAGAATTGTATAGCGGGCCCCTGGCGGATACCGCCGGCCAGCAAGGTCCAGCGATCATGACCGGGGACGATTACCACGCGGGCGTTGACGCTGGCAATGCCGAGATCGACCTCCGGGCCGGCAAAGCTCAGGCCTATGCCGCGCGCTTCTTTCCACTTGAGAATGACATCCTGGCTGCCGGGATTGAGTGGCAGGGTCACGCTGCTACCGTCCTGGCGGATCGGCAACGCGGTTGCATCGATACTGACCGATTCCAGCTCGGCCCCCGGGGGGAGGGTGATGGTGTGCTGCTGGCCCTGCGAGCTGCGCAGTGTGAACGCAAGTACCGCGGATGTGGCGCGCTTGCCGGGTGTCAGTGTCAGCAAGCTGTGTTCGATGGTCCGGGTCTGGCCTTCGATGCCCTGTGGGCGAGTGATACTCATGGTCACCTGTTCGCCGGGCCACGGGCGCCATTCGGGATTCCACTGGCCGCCGGATTGCTGGTGATAAATCACCGGGATACCACTGTAGCTTACGTTCCAGATCGGCGTGACTTCCATGCTCCATGCCTCGGACCACGGTTGTGACTGCGGGGCGTTCAGGGTCAGGCTGTCGTTTTCCTCGAGCGATGACAGCCAGGTCAGTGAGCGGCTGGTTTCGCTCAGGCTGACAATCACGTGCTCGTCATCCACCTTGATATTGTCTGTTACGACTGATTCACCATCGAGTAGCGGGATGCGCAGCAGTGCCGGCAGCGCAGTGCCGGATTCCAGCGTGACCGTGGTGACGACCTGCCAGTCCAGCCCCATGCGAATGTGGCGTGAGACACGCGCGAACGCAGGGATATACGATTTCGTGTCAAACACGTCAGTGGACGTTTCCGACTGCTCGCGCGTGAAGGTCATTGAACGAATGGAAGGGGACAGCGTGTCCGTGCCGTCGGTTGTCCAGCCCTTGACCGAGACCTCGATTTGGTGCGGTTGCAACGGGAAGTCCAGTCGCATGGAGCGCAGGTGTGAAATGTCGCCCCGTGCAGCGACCTGGTGCACGCCCTGGTCGACGTAGATCCACAGGACGCCGGAGCCGTCGCGGAACAAGGCGCTCGCCGGTTCGCCATCGATGGTCACGCTTGAAGGCGTCCAGTCGTTCAAGGGCACCGGTAAGGGCATGGCGAGATCTTCCGCGGCATGGACTTGCAGGTAGAAGCCAGCCTGCGCCGGGTCTAGCCGGATCGACATCTGTTCGATTTCCGCGCACTGTGGCAGGCAGTCCGGCGGTTCGAGCAGTCGCTCTTTCAACTCTTTCAGCAGTTCTTCCGGCGGGTAGGCCGCAAGGGTATTGTCGGGGAAGCCGGCCGTGCCACAGGCGATGAGCAGTACCATGGCCGGTGCGGCAATCTGCCGGGCACGCGTCAGCAGCTCGTCCACAGGCTCGCGTATCAGTTTCCATGCCAGCAACACCACGATGAAGACGCGGAACAGGTTGAGTAACAGGTTGGCCGTCGGATTGACGAGATAGACGGACAGTTCCTGGTCCTGCTGCACCGGGCCGTTCCACGAGACCGGGTAGCTGTGCCAGGTCCATTCGGGTAATCCCGGGCCGGTCTGCAGCTTGGCGTTCGGGTCCTGTAGCAGCCTGTTCAGTCTGGGCGGTGCAGCAGCCGACTTGTATCGATGCGGCACGGAGGAAAGGGCATCGTAGCCTTCCTCGACCAGCTCCGATACCATGCCCCCCCGCACTGTCGTGTCAGGCGGTGCTGATGCCGGTCCCGGTTGCCGGATCGGCTGGGCGCCCATCGATTGCCAGGCATTTTCGAGTTGTGGGTAGATGCCGCTGCGCACCTGGTCGACCAGGAAGGGCAGTGCCAGCAACACCAGTGCAACCGAGGACAGGAACAGGTAATTGCGTGCAAAGGGATACGCGCGTGTATTCCGCAGTGCCTGCATGATCGACAGGGTCGCAATCAGGTTCAGCCAGATATAGGCCGGGGCGCCGGGTTCGTGCCAGAGCGCGATAAAACCGAGCAGGCCGATAACGCCCCAGCGTTTGCCATGTATCCTGGACAACGCAATGGTGGTGATCAGCACGATAAAAAAGTCGAGCAACGTCCAGCGACTGAACCAGGTGGTCGGGGAACGGTCAGCGCCGGTGATGGCAAGCACGCGGTAGCCGGGTGGCATGTGAATGTTGGCGGACACGCTGTTGAAGTCGTGCGCCCAACCGGTCGCGGAGATCTGTTTCACCGAGTCCTCGATGCGGCTGTCGGCGGCAAGATTGATATTGCCCTGGCGCACCTCGATCCCGACGGCACCGTTTTCAGAGTGCGTGATCAGTTGCGGTTTGCCATCCAGGGTGACCTGACCCGGTAACAGCTGTTTCCCGGCATTGATGCGCCAGCCACGCGCCATGGTGCCGCTGATACGATCGCTGACGGTGTAGCCGTCACCGGTGAAATCGAGCCACAGGTCGCGCATCAGCGTCAGCTGGTCGGGCTCGGGTTGCGGGTCGCCGCGCCGGATTTGTTCGAACACCATGGATTCACCTGCCTTCATCAGGTAGGCGGGGAGGCTTTTCCATTCCTCGGGCAGGGCGCTTTGGCTGGCGTCGATGCTGGCCGGCATTGTGACCTTCAACATGCGCAGGTTGGGACGTGCCTCGAACACCCACAGTTCGGACGACGGCCACGGTTCCGGAAAGCTTTCCAGGTCCAGCGTCAGTATTTCACGGTTCATGCGGCCGGTAATGTCGATAATCCAGCGACCGGGCCGTACCTTCAGCAGCAGCCGGCCATTGCCCTCGAGGCGTACCGGCAGGCGAGCGTTGACGGATACCGGTTTGAAATCGCCGGGCAGGGCACCGGTGAGACTGATTTCACGTTGTTCCCCTGACACCTCGAGCTCGATGCGGGTGGTCATCTGGAGTGGGACTGCGTCAGTGACCTTTCTGAACACCTTGATATCGATTCGCCGGACCGTTTCCGTACGTGCACTGCTGTCACTCAGCCATAGCTGGCCGTTGCGAATATCGGGGCGGACGATGTTTTTCCCCGCCAGACGTAAGGTGACCAGGCCCGACTCGGGCGGGACCGCCAGTGATGCAGGCTGGTGTTTCCACCGGAACACGCCCTTCACGGTATAACGGCCCTCAGCGAGGGTCACAGCGGGCCGGCCTTTATGGTTGACCACCACCACGGGCGTGTCGTCGATGGTGACATCGAGTGGCCAGTGTTCCATGTTGCCGGGCAGGTAGACGATCGATTCGCGGTACACGGACCAGGCCTGGGAGAATGTTCCACTGTCGCTGTTGAGTTCGAGCTCGAGGCGGCTGGGATAGCTGCAACGTCGGGTGGCGGCGTTATAAACGATGGGGCAGCCGTAGTCTTTAATGTCGTCGAGAACCCATGCGGACCAGGCATCGAGGTCATCCGGCGTGGTTTCAGCGGTTATGACCGCAGGTACGGAGGCGATCAACAGTGCCAGCAAGGTCAGCACATACCTGGTGGCCGTGTGAACCAGCGTGCGATCATCGTGGTATGACATCGTCTCTCCTGCGGTCGGTCAGGTTCATGGACAGGACTATAGACTAATGGTGTTGATAGACTGCGATACCGGGGCCTATTCCGGGAACAGTATACTTAAAATATTCCAGGGCCATGCCCTTGCCCGGTACAATTCTGGTGACAGTATACTTAAATCATGTCGGGGATCGATAACCCGGTCTGACTGATTCAATCAAGTATACTGGCTCCGGAATTTCTACAGGCTATCAGGTGAACCTTGCTGGCCGCATATAACACCGTGAGGTAAGTGCGTTTGTCTTTTCTGGTCTGGTGCACGATCGTCCCGCTTGTGTTTTTACTTGGCTGCCTCGTGCAGGCCCTGCGCAAGCCGGGCACCTTCTGGCGGCGGGCCGGTGTCTACGGTCTGCTGGCCTACCTGGTCGCGTTCACGATCGGTGTCTTTGCCATACTGGAATCACGCAGCTCGACCTCGGGGATCGGATTTCTGTTTCTTCCCATGATCGCCGTGGTACCCGGTGTGCTGGGTTTCGGCCTCGGAGTGGCGCAGCATAGCCTCGGTCACTTCAGGGAAACCGGCCGCCCGACCGTCTGGCCGCGGCTCGGGATGGCTGTTGCACTGGTGGGAGTGGTCGGGGTGCTGACGGCCCAGCTGTACGGCTGGAACGAAACCCGCCAGCTGAACCAGTCACGGGATCAGGAGACGCAGCGTCAACGCGAGGCGATACAGGCCAACAGGCGCTCACTGGCCGAAAGGCTTGCCGCCGCACCGGATCGCGAGGCGCAGATCATAGAACAGATGGCTGCCGAAACGGATGACCGCACCTGGCTGATACCTCTGGCATCGAATCCTCATGCCTCCGGCCTGGCCCTGGACCGGCTGAGTCAGTCGGGGGATTTTGGCGTAGCCCTGAGTGCATTGCGCCATGCCAATGTGCCGGTGGATGCCATCGTGCGGGTATATAAGACCCACAGCTACCCTGACTATTTCTTTTCCACCATGGCGGGTAACGCCAATACCCCCGCCTGGCTGCTGGCCGAGCTGTATCAAAAGCGGGCACAGAATTACGGCATTGCCCCGGCGCTGGCAGGTAACCCGAACACACAGCCCGATATTCTCGATGCGCTGCTCGCCGATGCAGACCAGCGCACATTAAAGCGTCTGGCCGAGAACCCCGCGCTCAGCTGTGTTCAGCTAAACAAAGCCCGGGTCCGGTTGCAGGATGAGGGGGTGGTGCACCCGGACGATAGCCTGGAAAAAGCCCTGGCCCGTTGTGGGACGGTGACTGATTAGACAGTCGTCGTGCAATGATGCCGGGCTTGTGCAGGGCTGTGGGACAAACTAGTCTTGAATCTTGGCAATCCGACGACTCATTAATAGAACGCCTGTCACTATCCGCCAGTCGATACCATGTCTCATCCTGACTTATTCATTTCCCTGCTCACCATCGAACTGATGATCCCGTGGGCCCGGTCCCTGAAGGACAAGCGCAGTGCCGTGCGCGGTCTGAAGGATCGTCTACGTTCCCGTTTCAATGTCTCGGTTGCCGAGGTGGCTTATCAGGACACATGGCAACGGGCGGTCATCGCTGTCTGTATCCTTGGTAGTGACAGACGACAGCTGGAATCGGACATGACCAAGATCCGTCAGCTGTGCGAAGAGGCCCGGGACGTGCAGATCGCTGATATGCATCAACAATGGTTGTAGGCGATCCGATCACCCGGTGGTGAGGCAATCACTGGAGCCTGCACCGACCGGCCGAAAGGGGAGACCGGGCATCAGGGCAGACTGCCCCCTGAATGACTAGCCGTCAGCGGTAATGTGTTGAATCAACTCCTGCAACGTCGCCTCAGCCTTGTCATTCGGAACCTGGCAAGTACCTGCTGCGTGGTGACCGCCTCCACCGTATTTAAGCATCAGTGCGCCAATATTGGATTTTGAGCTGCGATCGAAGATCGACTTGCCGGTAGCAAATACGGTGTTCTGTTTCTTCAGGCCCCACATTTCGTGAATAGAGATATTGCACTGTGGAAACAATGCATAAATCATGAAACGATTGCCTGCATAAATGGTTTCCTCGCCACGCAGATCGAGTACCACCAGGTTTTCGTGGACGCTGGCGCACCGTTCGATCTGTTCCTTGAATTTCTCTTCGTGTTCAAAGTATAGCTGGATGCGTTCAGCAACATCCGGCAGTTCAAGTATCTGTTCGATGCTATGGTCTCTGCAATAGTCGATTAGATCCATCATCAGGTTATAGTTGGAGATGCGAAACTCGCGAAAGCGGCCAAGACCCGTTCGTGCATCCATTAAAAAATTAAGCAGCTCCCAGCCGCGAGGATGCAGCACCTCTTCCATGTTGAATTGGGCGGCATCGGCCTTGTCCACCGCGACCATCATATCATCCCATTCTTTAGGGAAGGCGTCATGTCCGCCATAGTGATTCCACACGACGCGTGCGGCCGAGGGCGCGTCGGGATCGATAATGTGGTTGTCAAACTTTCCGTTGCGCAGGGTCTCGGACAGATGATGATCGAAACAGATATGTACCCCCGCTACATAGGGCAGGTTGGTCGTAATGTCATTATCCGTGATATCGATTATTCCATCCTGCATATCCTTCGGGTGTACGAACTTGATGTCGTTGATTAGATCAAGGTGGCGCAACAGCACAGCGCATACCAGGCCGTCGAAATCACTACGGGTCACCATGCGAAACTGTCGATCCACTGCTATCGCTATATCACTCATTAGACCTGACCTCCATACCATTAAATACGGGAATTTACACAGCTGGTGCCCGGGTTGGGACCGGCACAATGTGTTCAAAACGGGCGACCCACAGAATCCATGGAATTCCACCGTAATCCGGTATATCGGCATCCAATCTCGAAACTTCAGTGTAAAACGCAAATATCTTGTGTCAGGAAGACAGATATATTTGAGGCCCGGCGTAGCGGGGGATAAGTGCATCCTGGGCGGTTCGAATCGGCGGGTCAGTGCTGCCGGGATCAACAGTCAACCGGGATGCATCGGCTCGGAAGAATATAGAAACAACTTGTAACACTTTATATGTTACTGGAAATACCTCTGAAACAGTCATCTATCAATATATGGATAAAGCGATGGGTATTTTTCAGTCGCGCGGGTCGCGATCAAATCAGTTTGTCGCCTGCGCAGGGATTCCATGTGATCAACTGGATTGTGGTCCGGTAACTATTCATTTATACAGGCAAGGAGTCGGTCTTATGAACATGATCACAGAAACGATTGCAGTGATGGCACTGGTAGGGCCGCTAGCCGTCGGTGCTGCAGATACCTTTGAATGGCAAGCCCTGCCGGAAAAGGCACCGGAGCCGCCGGATAATCCAACGACCACGGAAAAGGTCGAGCTAGGCCGGTTGCTGTATTTCGATCCGCGTTTCTCCGCGACCGGTACGGTTTCCTGCAATTCCTGCCACAACCTGATGCTTGGCGGGGACGATAACCGGGCGGTGTCCATGGGTGTGCACGGCAAGACCGGTGGGCGCAGTGCGCCGACGGTATGGAATGCCGCGTTCGCCTCTTCACAGTTCTGGGACGGCCGCGCCACCAGCCTGGAGGAGCAGGCCAGGGGTTCGGTGGTCAACCCGGTTGAAATGGGAATGAGCGAGCTGGAGCAGGCGATGGACCGCGTGCGCGCCATCCCGGGCTACAAGCCGTACTTTGTGAGGGCCTTCGGTAGTGACAATCCCATGACCGTCGATAATGCCGCCAAGGCCGTGGCTGCATTCGAACGTACCATGATCACGCCTGACAGCCCCTATGACCGGTTCGTCAAGGGCGACAAGGATGCACTGGATGAGCAGCAGCAACGGGGTATGACAGTATTTGCGGAGACCGGCTGCACCGGCTGTCATTCCGGCCCGGCCTTCAGTGGTCCGATCATGCCGTCCGGGACCCTTTACCTGATGAAATTTCCGACATTTCCGACGGATGAATCCGCTGAGCAGTATGATCTGCTGACGGACCAGGGCCGCTTTGCAGTAACCAGCAAGGAAGCTGATAAACACCTGTACAAGGTTCCGACCCTGCGCAACGTGGCGTTGACCGCGCCATACTTCCACAACGGGTCGGCCAGGACGCTGGATGACGCGTTGCGGATGATGGCAAAGCTCCAGCTCGAACGGGATCTGGACAAGGGCCAGGTTGACGATATGGTTGCATTTCTGGGTGCGCTGACCGGCGAGTTTCCGCAACAGACAATGCCACGGCTGCCGGCAACGCCCGGCTGGACCCTAATCAACTCAGAGGACTAGCCCGCTTTTCTCGTCGAAATTCCAGCTTTGTGCGCGGGTCCGCCACCGCCTGGTGCCGTGGCCGGCGGCGATGCCATGGCTACCGGGCTGCCCCCCGGGTGGCGTCGAGGGGTACCCGGACCTGGGCTTGCGTTCCACCACCCTCCCGCGCCTGCAAGCTGATTTCCCAGCCGTGGGTCTCGCAGAGCTGGCGGGCAATGGCGAGGCCGAGCCCGCTGCCGCCAGTGGCACGGCTGCGCGATGTCTCCAGCCGGTAAAACGGCCGGAAGACGGCCTCGCGCTCCGCGGCGGGTATGCCCGTACCGCGATCCAATATCCTGAATACCGCTGCCCCGGCCGGGCAGTCGCAGCGCACCTCCACCGGGTGGTCTCCGCCATAACGCACGGCATTGTCAATCAGGTTCGTCAGCACCCGGTGCAACGCCAGTGTCTCAACGGTGCAGATGCAGCAGGTCCCGGGTGACCAGTAGATTTCAGTTGCACTGCTCCTGCGGTAGTCCGCGATAATGCCGTCGAGAAAGTCGCGCAGGTCCACTTCCTCGGCTGCATGTGGCTGCAATCCACGCGCCAGTTCGAGCGTGTCCTGGATAAGCCGGTTCATGTCCTCCAGGCCCTGCCGCAGACTATTGACAACCGTCGGATCGGAGTCCCCGGGCAATAACTCCAGCGCGAGCTGCATGCGGGTGATGGGCGTGCGCAGGTCGTGGGAGATGCCGGCAAACAGGGTCGTCCGGTTTGCCAGGAGTTCCGTCACTTCACGCGCCATGCGGTTGAAGTTATGCGTGAGCACGGCGATTTCCCTGGGCCCGGTTTCCGGCAGGGGCGCGAGAGTGTCGCCATGCCCGACGCGCGCCGTTGCCTCGGACAGGCGCGTCAAGGGGTCTGTCAGGCGACGCACCAGCAATAAAGTCGTCAGCAGGATTACCAGCATGCCGGCAATGATTACCAGCAGCACGGCAGCAGGTGGTTGGGCGCCGATGCGTTCGCGGGGAAAGCTGAATCTCAGGGCGCGCCCCGCCATGCTGATATCCACCGCAAACACCAGCGGCTTATTACTGGCTACACTGACAGGTATCTTTTCCCCGGTATATTCTTCCAGTGAGTTTTCCAGAAACTGGAGATAGGGCAGCAGGCTTTTCGATGGGGGAAGTTGCGACTCAGCGAGCGTGAGTTTCAGCCGGTAGCGCTCCTGCAATTCGCGTTCGAAATCAGGGCGTGTGCCGGGTGGCAATTCGACCCAGGTTTGCGCCGAGAGCACCATCAACGCCGTGAAGTCATCGGCGGCCCGTTTGCCGAGTGGTACGAGGATGTAATTCAGGATAACAGCGACAGTAAACAGCAGGAACACCAGCAGGGCGATCGACAGGGTAATGCCGGTCCTGGCAAACAGTGTGCGCGAGTGGCCCATCGTCAGGATCCCCCGGGCGTGAAGCGGTAGCCCTCGCCCCACACGGTGCGTATATAGACGGGCGCGGCCGGGTCTGCTTCAATCTTGCGGCGCAGACGTGTCACACGCACGTCGATGCTGCGGTCATAGGGGGAGCGTTCGTATCCCTTTAGCCGGTCTACGAGGGCATCGCGGCTGAGTACCCGGTTGGGGTGTTCAACGAATATCTTGAGTAGCGCAAACTCACCGTTCGTCAGGGCTATGGTTTCCCCGCCGCGGGCGAGTTCCCGGGTTGTCAGGTCGAGGTCATACGGGCCAAAGCTGTGTCTGACGCTGTCCGTCCTGGAGGTGTCTGGTGCCGGCTCGTGCTGCCGCCGCCTCAGGATGGCGCGGATGCGGGCCAGCAGCTCGCGCGGATTGAAGGGCTTGGGAAGGTAATCATCCGCGCCGACCTCGAGACCGACGATGCGGTCCACTTCCTCGCCGCGTGCAGACAGCATGAGGATGGGTATGTCGCAGTTACCGCGCAGCCGTTGGGCGATATTGAGGCCGTCTTCGCCCGGCAGCATCAGGTCCAGGACAATCAGGTCCGCGTTCTCTCTCGCGAGGTGCTCATCCATGGCGGTGCCATCGGGGACGGCCGAGACCGCGAAGCCCTGCTCGCCGAGATAGCGTTCCAACAGCTCCCTTAGTGCGGGATCGTCATCCACGACAAGGATTTGGGTCTGCTGCTCCATGACCGGCAAGCCTAACAGAACTGCTCTGTTTCAGTCACCGCCAGGCACTGAAACATATTGATACAAAATCGCAGCGGATTGAAATCCTGTAGAAACATGTTGGCCGTAACCTGTAATCAACCGGAATGATGGCATGTGCATCGAAACAGTCAACAGAAGGAGAACGGAATATGATTGTGAACAAGTTGACTGTCCTGGGGATAGTTGGCTTTACCCTGTTGATTGCCGGGCTGGTACAGGCACATGATACCGCTGAATCACAGCACACGGCTGATGACGCCCGGCCACTGATACAGCAGCCATGCGAGTGCAACCAGGCGCGACTGCAACTGGAGCAGCGGCTCAACGCTGGTCAGGATGCCGGGAACGCCGACGGCATTCGTGGCGATGGCTTCCGGTACAGGGCGGTATCGACACGTTTTGGACAAGGTTATGAATCACGCATGAGTGGCGCGCAGCGCAGCGGCTCGGCCAGTACAGGCGGCCGGCGCTGATTAGCGTCCCCTTTGAAAGGAGAAAGACTATGAACTCAATACGAAAGATAGCAGCTGGGGTGCTTGCGATGGCAGTTGTTTCCACCGGTTCCGCCGGCACCGATATCCCCGACAGGGGCCCGATCCCGTTCGAGGCCTTTGATGGTGACGATAATGGCTATGTCAGCCAGGATGAATTTAACCGTGCCCACGAGCAGCGGTTCCAGAATCGCGCTGCACAGCAGCGTCCGCGACGCTACATGAATCAGCCGCCTGATTTCTCGAGTATCGATGCCGATAGCGATGGCCGCCTGAACCGCAATGAGATCCAGGCGCACCAGCGCGAGCGCCAGGAGTTCCGTCAGCAGCAGCGCATGGACCGACGGTATGGCGGTGGCCAGGGTCCGGGCACCGGCGGAGGAATGTAAGGTCGGTGGACTACCCGATAATCGTTGTCAGTGGAGTTAGCCAGCGAATCCTCCACGGTCATCCCCCCGACCCACTGCTGGTGATACCGCTGTCGTTTCACCCCGCCTGGTGCGGGGTGTTTTTTTACGGAGCCGGGGTAATACCGATGACTGGCACTGGTCCCGTGAACGTGTCCATATTCAAGGCCTGGATGACTGATTCAAATCAGCAATACCCTGTCCTGAATTCGCATCATTGATCGCAGACATGCCTGGCAGAAGTATCAGGCGCGTTGGCCTGATTCATAAACGGCATCTCAGGCATCATGCCGCGCATCTTTTCGCCGCATTTCATCATTAACTGAATATCCGGATTGCTCCTGAAATCCTGTGCGAAAGCTATGACTTCCTGTTGTGCTTCATCACGTTTGCCGCTCGTGCACAGGGAATTTACCTTGGCCTCAACCCTGTTCGCCTGTTGTTCTAATTCCTGTATTCGGGATTGATCAAAGCCCTGCATGCAGGTCTGCATTTCCTGCATTTGTTGCATCATGTTCTGCATGTCGCGTTCACTCATACCCGGGTAGTCCTGGGCGATGGCCGTGACAGGCAATAGCAGGAAAAGGATAGTTGTTGATATTTTCATGATCTCTCCTCCATCTGATTCCAACGATGCCCGTTACCGTGCTGCCCCGGGCAGTGCCGGTCAAGTGAATGTCTATTCCAGGGATAGTATGAGCTGCTCCCTTGATTCCTGCATTATATTCTTCAAAACTTAACTGAAACAAACAACTGCACCACATCGGCACTGAAGCTGTACAGGGGCTCATTACCCGGCACCGGTGTCGCGACCCTGAGATCGCGAAAGTCCTCGTAGTCGAACAGGATATGGTCCCAGGCGATGTTGACTGTACCCTTGTCGATCGAACGCCAGCCTTTATCAATGAAGTCGTAGCTCAATTTGAAGCCAATGGTGTGGCTCGAGAACGTACTCAGCTCCTTGTCGCGCGCCAGGAAGTTCTGTGCATTCCGGTAAGGGAACAGGTCGCTGTAGAAATCGGCCGCGGTCTGCGTGTAATAGCGGTAATTGCCCTCCAGTATCCAGTCAGGTTGCAACGGATGGGTGTAACCGAATTTCAGGTTGTGCGCATCGATACCCCAGGTGTCGGTGAAGAAGCGGTATTCACCCGAGACGGCGGCACGGTAGGGCAGGTAATGGATCGAGCGTATTGCGACCGCATTGCTTGTGCGGGTGTTGGGGTAAAACTCCGCCTCGTAGCTGTAACTGTTGCCGCCGGGATCAAGGAAACGCACCGATCGGTAGGGATTGTTCAGGAACCCTTCATCGGTTATCCCCTCGTAATTCAGCTCCAGCAGCATGTCCCCGGTGATTACCTGTGTCAGGCCCAGCCTGTAGTTCTGGCGATCGGCGTCGCGCGAAAAGGTGCTGTCGAGGTTGTTCATGACCGTGTCCCAGCCGCGTGAATAGCCCATCGACACGGTCGTCATATTGCCGAACATGTCCATGCTGACGCCAAAACTCGCGGTATTGGCCTCGTAATCATCTTCCGAGCTGTTGGTGTAGGACAGGCTCATTATCGAGTTGCCGTGCATGTAGTCCACACCACCCGAGAACTCGGTGCGGTCTTCCGTATACGCGCTCGCGCCACTGGTTACCACGTCGATCGAGGCGCTGCTGATGGAATCGACATAATAGTTCCCGTTGACCGCCATGTTCTGACCCAACTTCTTCAACACCATCAGCGAGGGTCCAGTGATCTCGACACCGCCACCGTCATAGGAATGATACAGTGCGTCGGCCTGGTCATCGGGCAACACCCCGGCCCGTACCGCCAGGCCGCAGCAGAGCAGTGCCGTGCCGGCCAGCCAGCCGGGGATTTGTCTAGTTACAGCCACAGCCACCTCCGTTTCCACCCTCGGCGCCACGTGCTGCCTCGCGGGCCTGGTAAACATGCGTCATGTAGGCCCCCGAGACCGGGTGGCGGTCAAACGCCATGATCGGGTCGGCCAGGTGCGCCCGCTCGTAGGGCTTCACCCAGGGCTCGATCGAACTGCAACCCGTCAGCAACAGGGCAGTCAGCCACAGACAACACGCACGCAGGCACATCACAGGCATCACTCCCTGAGCAGGCTTCGCACCTGCTGGACGTAGGTTTCCTCGAGGCCGGGCTTGTAACCCTTGTGCAGGTAACGCATATTGCCGTTGCGATCGACCAGTACGGTGCTTGGCATGGCGGCCACGTCATACTGCTTGCTTACGCTGCTGTCGTTGTCGAACAGCACGGGAAAGCTGACCGGCATGTCTTTCAGCAGTTTGCGGGCCTCGTCGGAGTTTTCCTCCACGTTGACACCCAGTACGGTGAAGCCCATGGCCTTGTACTTGTCATGCAGCTCGCTCAGGACCGGCATCTCCTGGCGGCAGGGTCCGCACCAGGATGCCCAGAAATTGATCAGCACCACCTCGCCACGCAGCTCACTGAGCCTGAGGTTCTCGCCGCTGTCACTCTTCAGGCTGAAGTCAGGCGCAGGTGCCTGGTCGGTACCGGCTGTTACCGCGGTTGCCAGCAGCACCAGCGCGGCTGCCAGTGACTTTCTCATGTAACCGGATTGTGTGTTACGCATATCAGGCTCCTTAAAAAAACACGGAAAGGCCGACGCTGCCTTCCAGGTTGTGGGTGTACTTGTCGGTGCCCAGCAGGTCCGACTCGAAGATGTGGTCCTTGAAATCCAGGTGCAGCGCGACCCAGTCGTTCAGCAGGAACCGGTATCCGGCACCGATGTTGAAAGTGAAGTGGCTGTCGTCAGCAAACTCGGTATTGCCGACGCCGGCCATGAGAATGAACGCGCTGTTGAAGGCATAGCGGCTGCCGATGAAACTCTCGCCCGGCAGGGCGTTGTAACCAAGTGAAAGGTTGTAGTAGTACAGGTCGCGCTGACTTCCGGTCAGCAACCGGGCCCCGCCACTGAGGGTCTCATAGCTGGTCTTGCCGGCCTCGGTCGCACCCGCGGCGGCCTCGAAAAAGAAATCCTCGGTGACGTGGTAGGCCGCCCGCACACCGTACACGGCATTACTGCCGAAGTCCTCGATGCTCATTACACCGGCGAAGGCACCGACCTCGAAATCCTCGCTGTCGATATCCGCCTCGGTCAGGGTTCGCCGCTCGATACCCGGCTTGATTACCGGTTCAGACTCGCTGTATACCGTGGGCTCCTCCGTGCGCAGCAGGGAACAACCGCTCGACACGCCAAGCAGTATCAGCAATGGCACCGACCTCAAAAGAAAAATGCAAATCCGGCTTTCCATTCGTTTATCTCCTGGTTGTCGTCCTTGTTCTGGAAAATGACGTGATTCTGGTATTCAGCCCGCAGGATGAAGCGTCGTGTCAGGTACCAGCGCAGCCCCACCCCGACATTGCTGATCTGTTCGGTACGGTCCTGTTCGTCCACCAGCGTGACATTGGGGTCGGTGTAGATCGCACCGGTGCCAAGCAGGAAAAACGGTGACAGGCGCCATTCCGGAAACGGCTGCGCCAGCAGGTTGGCACTTGCCATCAGGGCATCGGAAAAATTGCCGAATACCTGCGACAGTGCCAGTTCGACGGAAAGGTTCCGTGTCAGGTAATGGCCCGCATACACCGATACGATGTTTGCACCCTCGAAATCGCCCGCAAGGAAACCTGCCTCCCAGGAACGCCGTGTAAAATCACCGAATTCCGCCTCGGCAAACTGTGTCGGCCCGCCGTCCGGGGTCATGGTCAACTCCATTTCCGCACGCTTGACCCAGCCCTGCTTGCCACGCTTTGTCTGAACCATGAACCAGTCGGTGCGGCGCTTGATAACCTGAACCAGTTCGCCCCGGTCCACCACGTGGAACACCGGGTAGCCACGTCCCGGACCGGTGTGCATCTCGAGGTAGGGCTCGGCGACCCGTACCTCGTGGAAATCCTCTTCCGCAAGGACCGGCGTGCCAAACAGGCACTGCAACAGCAGCAGGATGCCGATAAGTACGCGGCTGCGGGGGAGCGGCCGGACATGAGTGATCACAGGCGTGCATCTTTCCGCCCTCATGGCGCGATAAACGGGTCGTTGTAATACTGCGCACCGATATCCAGCCATTCGGACAGCAGTCGCAGTTCATCCGGTTCAAGCCTGCCGGCATGTGTGCCAGTTGCGGCAAAGCGCGAGAAGAAGGCGGTGCTGGAGTTGGCACCCGCTGCATTCATGGACGCTGCCACCGCTACCGGCACCGATGTCGACAGCCCGGTAATCGGATCGATCGGCCCTGGCACCATGATGTCCTGCAGACCCGTGGAGCCGATCTCCTGGGCGAAGTCCTCGAACAGCAGTTCGCGGTAGGCCTTGAAATGCTCGGGTACCAGTGGGTCCAGGCCATCGGTCAGGTCCAGCTGGGCGTCCGGCACCCTCAACATGCCGGCGGCATCAGTCTCCGCGTGGCAATTGATGCAGGTATTGGCATCCCGGTCACGCCCCCACAGCGGGTGGATATGCTGTTCATAATGGATAACCGTCCGACAGATATTGTTCCAGCTGGTCTGGCACGCCGGTGTGGCCGGCGCCGGGGTGGCCAGTGCTGCATATGTATATGAGAAATCCAAATCCTTCGGTCGTCCCGCAGCCATCTCGTCGGTCCAGATATCGTCATAGAACAGGTCAACCGTCGGCAGCATCTGGTCCGGATCGATCCGCGTCAGGGCCTGAGCCATGGTCTCGCCGGCATCCGCCCACCATGTGGAAAGCGTATTCGGGAACGGCAGGCCGGTAGTTAATGCACCGGGATATACCGAGACCAGGCCACGCGGCATCGGGTCCGCCGGCTGGCCGTGCGGGGTACCCGTGCTGTGGTCGTGGCAGCCGATGCAGCCGAGGGTCTCTCCCGCGCGCACCTGCAGCCAGTTCTGGTGACGTGCACCGATGCGGCGCGCGTCCTTGTCCAGCACGCTGATAGCCAGTGGGACGTTAGCGGGTACCTTGACCCGGACGGACCCGTCCGGCTGTACCGGCACATAACCGATGATCTCGCGCATCAACTGCGCGTTGCTGGCGCCAAAGGCCGTTCCCGACAGCATCAGGGTGTCGTTGTCGGGGATGCCGACGGCCTTGACGATGCGCAGGAAGCGGGCAGGACGGTCATCGGCGACTGCCTGTGCCGGATCGGCCAGCGTTGCAATGCCCAATGATGTGGTGTCCATGCCGTCCGTATCATAGACACTGCGGATATCGAGGATACCGACACCTTCATCGTAGGCCTGCTGGTCGAGGCCGGTGCCAGGGACCTTGTCGAAGATGAGAGAGGGCAACGCATGCGGTGCCGCCGCGACGACATCAGTCAGGACAAAGCCTTCCTGGGGGACGACAATCGGTAATTGCGTCTCGTTATCCATGTCGTAGATAAAGATTCCGTATATCGGGTCCGCTTCAACGGCCGCCGGGTTGGCCAGTCCGGCCGGTGTACAGGGTACAATCCGGGTATCCTCGATCAGCCGGCAGCTGCTCCAGCTGACCAGGGCCCGGTTGCTACCATCCAGCAGCGGCCAGGCACTCATGAAACGACCGCCGGGTGACAGGGTGTTGTCGGTATGGACGTCGTTAACGGTCGCATCCTGCTGGGCCGGGCCGGTAAGGACACCCTGGTTCGGCGCCGTCGGGAAGCTGTTGTCCAGATAATTCCCGGCATCGATCAGCACCAGTTCGCCGCCGCGCCAGGTGTTGGTGAACGGCAGCATCACAGTCATCAGGCGACCATCAGGCGTCTCGCGCGGCTGCAGGAAGTGAACCTCCGCGCCGCCGGTGCCGGTGTCATGACTGTGTGCGCCGTAATACAGTTGCAGCTCGGAACCGTCAGGATGCATCTTGTAGAGGCTGATGGCATTGCGGCTGCCCATGTTGTCCCAGCGACTGAACACCACCTGGCCGGAGTCCAGGCCGGTACCCAGTACCATGGGATCGAGGTCATGGCTCTGGTTGTACGAAACCTGGTGGATATTGCCGCCATCACTGTCCATGACGTGCAGCACGAAAGCGGTCTCATTGCGGTTCTCATTCACCGCGGAGAATGCCGTCTTGCCCTCATCCAGCAGGGTGGCGCGCGACTGGCGCTGGCGCGTGGAGGAAAAGATGATGCGCCCGTCCGGCAGGTAATGCGGCGCCACGTCATCGCCGGCCTTTGCCGTGTTATCCGTAGCGGTCACGCGGCGCAGCGAATCGGCGCTGATATCGTATTCCCAGATGTCCCACTTGTTCTGGTCTGGCGGATCTGCATTGGGAATCTCCGGCTGATGCAGGGAAAACAGCAGCCGGGTGCCGTCGTAGGAGACTTCCACATCCCTGACATCACCCATGTCCTGGGTAATCGCAGCGGTGATATTGCGTTCCGGCGCACTCGGCGAGGCGAGATCGCGATAGAACAGGTCACCACCGGGGGTAAAGGACCCGATCTCGCGGATGTCCGGCTGGACGACCACGCCGGCATCATCCATCTGCAGCGGACGCCTGACAAAGGCGATGCCGAAATCCTCCACCAGCGGATCCGGGTCCTGACCGTCGCCCCCGCCACAACCCCCCAGCAACACCCCCGCCAGTAACAATGCCCCCAGGCGGTAGCAGGCCGGTGTCATGGGAAATAGTCCGGATAGTGCGTTCATAGTCATCTGCTGATCGGCCCTCTGGGGGATAAACCTGATACGCGGGGCCGTGCATGTCGCCTGACTGTGACCGGTTGCACACCGACTCCTCCCCGTTGATCACAGTTCGACTATAGGTTGGCGGGAGGGGCAATTCCGCGAACTGCGTCATAGAAAAAAAACGCTTGTCGCATCACCATCTGCCTACACGGGCCAAAGATCGGTCATGAAACCATAACAGGCCGGGATAGAGCGCATGCGTAATCAATCTGTTCGGAGTGTTGAGTTATTTAGAAGTTTCGGCCGAGCCGTTCCCGTCCTGGCACTGGCCTGTGTTTTCGCCACGCATGTGCTGGCAGGCGACCTGGAACGGCGCCAGGCAAAGCGCATGCACGATCGCCTGGCGGGCATACCGCCATCCGAAACGGTTCTGGATGCCATGGAAGCCGCGATTGGCTCCGGTAATGCAATCAGCGCCGCCATGATGGCGATGGACGACAGTGCGTTCTACAACATCACACTGAAAAACTTTGCCACACCCTGGACGAACCGTGAGCAGACCGTGTTTGCGCCGCTGAACGACTACACGGCCACTGTCATCGGCATGATCCGCGACGACGTACCGTTCAATACGCTGTTGTCCGCCGATCTCGTCTACACCGGTGCAGCGTCATTGCCGGTCCCGGCCTACTCGATGACGGATAACGCGCACTATATCGCCCTGGAAGACCAGGGTATCGATCTGATGGCAAACCTGGTGCCGGTGGCACAGTCCACGGCATCCAGCCTGCCGGCAGCAGCCACGGCCGGCATCATGACCACGCGTGCCGGTGCCGCGGCCTTCTTCGTTGCCGGAACCAACCGCGCCATGTTCCGTTTCACCCTGCTCAATCACCTGTGCAACGACCTGGAGCAGGTCAAGGACACCAGCCGCTCGCCGGACCGCATCCGCCAGGACGTGTCACGCAGCCCTGGCGGAGACAGCCGCATCTTCATGAACTCCTGCGTCGGCTGCCATAACGGGATGGATCCGATGGCGCAGGCATTTGCCTACTACAACTTCAACGAGGACACCGGCAGCATCGAATACACCCCCGGTGTAGTGCAGCCCAAGTACAGCATCAACGCCGATACCTTCAAGTACGGCTTCATCACGCCGGATGACAGCTGGGACAACTACTGGCGCTATGGCCAGAATGCATTGCTTGGCTGGGACCCGGGGCTGCCGGGAAGCGGCAATGGCATCCGCTCGCTGGGCGTCGAACTTGCCAGCAGCGACGCCTTTGCCAGCTGCCAGGTGGAGAAGGTATTCCGCACCGTGTGCCTGCGTGAACCGGGCAACACCGCGGACCGCAGCGAGGTTGCCGCCATCACGGCAAATTTCAAGGCCAGTAACTACAACATGAAGGCAGTGTTTGCGGAAACCGCTGTCTACTGCAAGGGTGACTGAGGCATGAAATATACAATCATTCCCTGGTTGCCTCATAACGTCCTTGCGCTGGCGGCCATCCTGGTAACAGGCGCCGGCCTGACGGCCTGTGGTGGCGGGGAGGGCACTTCCCAAAATCCGAACACCGTCGGTGCCGTTGCATCGACCTCGAATTACAACGGGCCGCCACCGACAACCACGGATGTGCAGGCCTTCAAACTGAACGTCTGGGACAATCTCAGCCCGACTAACCGTTGCGGCAGTTGTCACACCACCGCGGGCCAGGCGCCGACATTTGTGCGCGATGACGACATCAACCTTGCCTATGCCGAGGCCAACGGCATTGTTGATCTGACAACGCCGGCAAATTCCCTTATGGTCAACAAGGTGGCCGGCGGACATAATTGCTGGCTGGCCAGCGACCAGGCCTGCGCCGATGTGATTACCGCCTATATCACCGCCTGGTCCGGTAGTGCGGCCGGATCCGGCACCGTCATCCCGCTGACCGCGCCGCTGCTGATGGAACCCGTCGCCAGCAAATCATTTCCGGCCGACGCGTCAGGCTTCGCGGCGACCGTGCACCCGGTGCTTGTCGCCAATTGTGCCGGCTGTCATACCGACTCGTCCGCCGATGCGCAGTCACCGTTCTTTGCCGCCAGTGATCCGGAGTCTGCGTATGAAGCGGCCAAGTCGAAAATCGACCTGGATACGCCGGAAAATTCCCGCTTCGTGGTGCGCCTGGACGCTGAATTCCACAATTGCTGGGACCCGGGCAGTAGCGGAAGTTCAGACTGTGTCGCATCCGCGACGGTGATGGAAAGTGCCATTACGGCCTATGCCGACTCGATCAGCGTGACCACGATCGATCCGGACCTGCTCACCAGCAAGGCGCTGACTCTGTTCGACGGGATCGTCGCCAGTGGTGGCAACCGCTATGACAACAATGTCATTGCCATGTACCAGTTCAAGGCCGGCCTGGGCAATACCGCGTTTGACACCAGTGGCGTGGCGCCGGACATGCACCTGACCCTGAGCGGCGGCGTCGACTGGGTCGGTGGCTGGGGTATCAATATCAGCAGCGGCAAGGCCCAGGCAACCACCAGCAGCAGTCAGAAACTGCATAACATGATAACTGCCACCGGTGAATACACCATCGAGGCCTGGGTTGCACCGGCCAATGTCTCGCAACAGGGGCCGGCGCGCATCATCAGCTATTCCGCCGGCACGACGCAGCGTAACTTCATGCTTGGCCAGACACTGTACAACTACAACTTTATGAACCGCAGCACAACGACTGACGCCAACGGCGATCCGTCGCTGGTTACAGCCGATGCCGATGAAGACCTGCAAGCGACACTGCAGCACGTGGTCGCGACCTACGATCCGGTCAATGGCCGTCGCATCTACATCAACGGTGTGTTTACCGACGATGTCGACCCGCTGCCGGGTGGCACCCTGGTTGACTGGGACAACAGTTTTGCCTTTGTGCTGGGTAACGAGGTTTCAGGCGATCGCCAGTGGCAGGGCGTCCTGCGCATGGTGGCCATTCATAACCGCGTCCTGACCCAGGAACAGATCACCCAGAATTTCTCGGTCGGTGTTGGCGAGAAATTCTTCCTATTGTTCAATGTCGACGAATACAGCGGCATGACCGACAGCTACGTGCTGATTGAAGTAAGCCAGTTCGACAGCTACAGCTACCTGTTCAACGCTCCACGTTTCATCAGCCTGGATCCGAACGCCGCACCGGACGGTATCCCGGTCGCCGGCATGCGTATCGGCACCAACGGCAAGGAAGCGAGCGTGGGCCAGGCCTACAAGCATCTCGACACCACGATCAGCAGCGCACTCTATACAACGGGTGTCGGCCAGGCACTCTCGGATATCGGCACGCTTGTCGCGCTCGATAAGGGACCGGATGCCGACCAGTTCTTCCTGACATTCGAGGTGTTCGGAAGCGCGACCAATGTCGTGGTTGAGCCCGCGCCGCTCGCACCGGTTTCACCACCCGATCTGCCGGAGGCATCTGTTATCGGTGTGCGCAACTTCCAGGAGATCAATGCCACAATGGCCGCGATCACCGGTGTGAGTACCGGGCAGGTCGATGTCAAGGCGGTGTATCAGACAATCATGCAGCAGTTGCCGACTGTCGAGAACCTCGAGGGCTTCCTGTCCGCACACCAGATGGCGATCTCGCAACTGGCGATTGAATACTGCAGCGCACTGGTAGAAAACAACGGTACGATCACGCGTGAAACCTACTTCCCGGGATTCTTCACCAGCGGATTCCCGCCGGAAACTGCCGACACCGCGTTCGATACTGCGACCCAGCGCGACCTGGTGATCGTGCCGTTGATCAACAGGGTGATGAACACGGGACTGACCGTGCAACCCGATCCGGCCGCCGTGACCGGTGAACTGGACGATCTTATCCTGAATTTGACGGAATGTGCTCTCGGACCGTCACCGACGTGTGCGACATCCACGCGTACCGAGGAAATCGTCAAGGCAAGCTGCGCCGCTACACTGGGCAGTGCCGCAATGCTGCTGCAGTAGGAACCACAACGAGGATATTCTCATGGCGAGAAAACGCATCATACGCTCAGCAGACGAGCCGCTGTGCCTGAATGACCACGGACGACCGCTCACGCGCCGTGATTTTCTCGGCCAGGGTCTGGTCGCCGGCCTCGGACTGGTGACGGCGCCCACGTTATTCGGCTTGTTTGCCAACCCGCGTTCGGCGGCCGCTGCCCTGTCTCCCGATATCGAGGCGCTGAAGACGTCCTGTGGCATTAAATCGCTCGGAGCCGGCAAGATTCCGTTTATCTGTTTCGACCTCGCCGGCGGCGCCAATATTTCCGGATCCAACGTGCTGGTGGGGCAGCAGGGCGGTCAGCTGGATTTTCTGAGCACCGCCGGTTACAGCAAGCTGGGCCTGCCGGGTGACATGACGCCGGCCTCCATCGACCCGAATACCGGCACCGGTTTCATCAATACCGACTTCGGACTCGCCTTCCATTCCACCAGCGCCATGTTGCAGGGTATCAGCGAAAAGGCACTCACGCGCGGCGCCCTGATCAATGGCGCAATCATTCCGGCACGCTCCGACAATGACACCGGTAACAATCCGCATAATCCCATGTACGGCATTGCCCGGGCCGGCGCTGACGGCAGCCTGCTGACCCTGATCGGCTCGCGCAGTTCGGATTCCGGCGGCAACTCAATGGCACCGGCCATGATGCTCGATCCGGGCATCCGGCCGACCAAGGTGGACCGCCCCTCGGATGTCACCGGCATGGTCGATACCGGCCAGCTGATCGGTGTACTGACCCAGGATGACGCGGTTGCGGTCATGGAATCCATCGAGCGCATCAGCAAGATGAAACTCGACAAGATCGACACCAAAGTCAGCGCCGATGCCGTTATCAAGGACCTGGTGCGTTGTGGCTATGTCAAGGCCGCCGATATCGCCGACCGCTTCGGCAATCCGGCCACACTGGACCCGGCGCTCGATCCGGACATCGTGGGCCCGTCCGGCATCTTCAGCCAGACAGAATTCGACGATGACGACGAATTCCGCAAGACCGCCTCCGTGATGAAGATGGTCGTCAACGGCTTTGCCGGCGCCGGCACCATTACCATGGGCGGCTATGACTACCATACCGGTGACCGGATTACCGGCGAGCTGCGCGACTTGCGCGCCGGGCGCTGTATCGGCGCCTGCCTTGAATATGCCGCACGTGCCAACAACGGTAACGGCGTGCCGCTGATGGTCTATGTGTGCAGTGACGGATCCGTATTCAGTAACGGCATGACCGACGCCGCGGCCGGCGGCAAAGGTGTCTGGACCGGCGACAACTCGTCCACCGCGGCCTCGTTCTTCCTGGTCTACAATCCCGGAGGACGCCCGGCACTGCTTGGCTCTGGCGCTGTGGAGCAGGCAATGCACCAGCAGATCGGCTGGATGCGCCCGGACGCCTCGGTCGAAACCACGGCGACGCCCGCCGCCAACCAGGTCAATCTGCTGGTCGAGACGGTCATCCTCAACTACATGGCCCTGCACGGCGAAGCGGCCAATTTCCCAAGCCTGTTCCCCGGTCACGGCCTCGGCAATGCCGCAATGATGGACAGCCTGACCGCGTTCAATGGCATTGTGAGCGGGGTGATCTAGGTGGCCGCCCGGCACTCCTTTCATACGGGCAGAAGCCACTCAACATGATCTCCCGCTGGCCGATAACCCCGTCCATGAAGTCGTTCAAGATCCTCATGTTTATCCTGTCCATGTTGCTGTTTCCACTGATGGCAATTGCCGACTGGCTGCGCGAGGACGCCACCATCATGGGCACGGCCATCAATGTGGAGCTGTGGCATGAAAATTCGGTTCAGGGCTGGGCACTGATCCAGGAGGTCATGGACGAGATGCAACGTATCGATGCCCTGATGAGCACCTACAAGCCCGACAGTGAACTGTCGCGCGTCAATGCCGGTGCTGCGGCGGGGCCGGTCACGGTCAGTAAAGAGCTACTGGCACTGATCAAGCATGCGCTGGAGTTTTCCGACATAACGCACGGTGCCTTCGATATCACCTATGCCAGTGCCGGGCAACACTACGATTACCGCAAGGGCAGGAGGCCGGACAGTAATCAACTTGCCGAGGTCTTGCCGGCGATCAACTATCATCACGTCAGGCTGGATCCGGTGAACTCGACTGTGCAGTTCCTGCAACCCGGTGTGCGCATCGACCTCGGCGGTATCGCCAAGGGTTATGCCGTCGACCGCAGCATCGTCATGCTGCTCTCGGCCGGTGTCAGAAACGCACTGGTCAGTGCCGGGGGCGACACCCGGGTGATCGGCAGGCACTGGGGCCATCCCTGGAAGGTCGGCATCCGCGACCCCCGCAACCGCGACGGTATCGTCTCCATGATCCCGCTGGAGGACGCGGCCATTTCCACCTCCGGTGACTATGAGCGCTTTTTCGAACAAAACGGAGTGCGCTATCACCACATCCTCAATCCGGGCACCGGGGTATCGCCCCGCGAGGTGCACAGCACCAGTATCATTGGCAGCAATGCCACCGACACCGATGCCCTGTCCACCAGTGTGTTCGTCATGGGCGTGGAAAAGGGCCTGAAACTGGTCAATTCGCTGCCGGAGACCGAGGCGATCATTATCGACGACCGGGGCAGGATGCACTATTCGGACGGACTGGCCCGGGTTGCGCAATAAGCTGCTGCATATAGAGTCATCGCCCTGTAGGAGCGGTCTCCTGACCGCGATGGATTTCCCCACCAATCGCGCCGAAGGTCGGCGCTCCTACAGGTGTCTCTCCAGGCCCTGTAGGAGCGGTCCCCTGACCGCGATGGGTTTCCCCAACCAATCGCGCCGAAGGCCGGCGCTCCTACGGGTGGTTCTGTGGAGGTGGGTGCGGCGTCGTGGCCGGATTGTGAGCCAGCGCACACATTGCACGCACCAGCTGTTGCAGACTTTCAGAAAGCCGATTTATCCCGGTATTCGAGTCCATCTTCAGCTGTGCGGACCAACTTGTTTACAGATAGACAACATACCCAGTGATGAAACACCGAGGCCCATGATGTTGCAGCCAGAACCTTCAATCCGCACAGTCAAATGCCTGTTTGCCGGCATGCTCACGCTGCTGCTGTGCGGCGTTGCATCGGCGGAACCACCGGCCGCGGCCAGCCTGGACGCAGACATCCAGTCGCTCAAGCAGGACGTCATTGCACTCAATCGCGACCTGTTCATCCTCGAGGAAGAGCTGCTGTACCCGGCCAACACCCAGCTGGCCGTATTCGTGTCACTCGATGTGGGCGAGTATTTCACGCTCGATTCGGTGCAGCTCAAGGTGGATGACAAGGTTGTTTCCAATTACCTCTACACCCGGCGTGAGGTCGAGGCCCTGCACCGGGGCGGTATACAGCGCCTGTACATGGGCAACCTCAAGGCCGGTGAACACGAACTTGTTGCCATCTATACCGGTATGGGCCCTAAAGGCCGCGACTACCGCCGGGGTGCCAGTCTTGTCATCGACAAGAGCCTCGGCGCGAAGTATGTCGAACTGAAAATCGTTGACAACCCGAGCAGCGAACAACCGGACTTCAGTATCAGGGAATGGGAATAAGCCATGCAGCGTTTTGCCTGCGGCTTCATTCTGCCGGTATTGCTGATGCTGCTTACGGCATCAGCAAGCGCAGCTGACCGCAAACCGCCCGCGACGGCACAGGACCTCCAGTTCGGGGAGGCGCTGTTTTACTACTTCCAGGAAGACTGGTTCAACAGCATCGTGCGCCTGCAGATCGCGCAGGCACAGCAGCGGCTGCCCAACCATGGCGACGAGGCCGAGTTGCTGCTGGGCGGACTCGACCTGTCCTACGGACTGCGCAACGCGGCCAGCGAAATCTTCCAGCGCATGCTGACCGACGAGCATGCCGACGCGCAGACCCGCAACCGCGCCTGGTTTTACCTGGCCAGGATTTCCTTCCAGCGCGGCGACGGCGTCAGCGCACTGCAGGCCCTGTCAAAGATCAGCGGCGACATGACGCGCGCCACACGCATCGAGGCCGACCAGCTGCACAGCCTGCTGTTGCTGCAGCTCGGCCAGAATGACGCGGCCATCGATGTACTGCAGGCGGCAAAGGACGCCAATACCTGGTCACCCTACCTCGCCTATAACCTGGGTGTTGCCTATATCCGCAGCGGTCAGCTGGAGCGCGGGGCGAAGGAGCTCGACACGCTGGGCGAATTGTCCGCTCGCAGCGAGGAACTGCGCCTGCTGCGTGACAAGGCCAACCTGGCGCTCGGTTACAGTTACTTGCAGGAGGGGGCAACGCAGCAATCGCGCGAATCACTCGAACGGGTGCGACTGGAGGGGCCACTGTCCAACAAGGCCCTGCTCGGTGCCGGCTGGGCGGATGCCGAGGCGGACGAATTCGGACGCGCGCTGGTGCCGTTGAGCGAACTCGGCAAGCGCAATGCCACCGATCCTGCCGTGCAGGAGGCACTGCTGGCGCTGCCGTATGCCATGGCCCGGATGAACCTGCATGGCCGTGCAGTGCAGCACTACAACGACGCCATCGCCACGCTGTTTGACGAAAAGGGCAAGCTCGACGGCTCGATTGCCGCGATCAGGAACGGCGAGTTGCTGGAGATCCTGCAACGCCAGGACCTGCGCAGTGGATCCGGCTGGCTGCAGGAACTGACGCTGGACAGCCAGTCGCCGGCACTGCGCTACCAGGTCACGCTGATGGCCGCGCATGAATTCCAGGAAGCGGTCAAGAACTACCGTGACCTGCTGGTGCTGAGCAACAACCTGCATACCTGGGCCACCGATATCGACGCCTATGATGACATGCTGTCCACGCGCCAGCACCGCTTCAGGGGCAACCGGCCCGCGGCCGAACGTGCCCTGCGTTCCGATGACCACGAGCGCCTCGAACGCCAGCATCGCCGGCTCAGCACCCGCCTGGCACGGGTCAAGGCCACCAATGATCCGGTCGGTCTGGCAGCTGCCGCAGAAGCCGAGCAATGGAAAAAACTCAATAATATCAAACAAAAACTGGATGGACTTCCAGTAAATCCTGATACTGATGCGCTGCGTGAACGCCGGGCGCGTGTGGAAGGTGCACTGTACTGGCAACTCAACGGCCAGTACAAACCGCGCCTGTGGGAGGCGGAACGCCGGCTGGTCGAGGTGGCCGGCCTGCTGGACCAGTCTGCGCAGGCATTGCAGTCACTCGACGCTGCCCGCAGCGCCACGCCGGCCGATTTCGATGCCTTCGAGCAGCGGATCGACACGCAGCGGGGACACATCCAGGCGCTGCTGGAACGAACCGATCGGGTCCACCTCGCCCAGGGTGAGCTCATCGAACAGTTGGCCGTGAACGAACTCGAACAGCAGAAGAAACGCCTTGATACCTACATCGTGCAGGCGCGCTTATCGCTGGCACAGACCTTTGACAATGCCCTGTACCCCGGCAAGGGTGCTGTGCAATGACACGCTGGCAGCCACTCCTGTTAAGCATCGCGCTTGCCGCCAGCGGCTGCTCGATGTTCCGCGGTGATGACACAGCGGTCATCGGCGATCTCAGCAGGCGTCCGATCGAGCTGGATGATGTGCCCATCGAAACCAGTGAACAGCAGGCCATGAACGCCTATCGACGTTACCTGGAAACCGATGACCAGACCGAGGCACGCCCGCAGGCCATGCGTCGGCTCGCGGACATCAACATGGAAGCCGAAGTACTGCCGGAAGGGGAACGTGACGAGACCAGCTTGGTAGCGCAGTACCCGCAGCAGGTACAGGACTCGATCCATCTCTACCAGCAGGTGCTGGAAAACTATCCGCGCCGTTCCGACAATGACTTCGTGCTTTACCAGTTGGCGCGTGCCTATGAACTGGGCGGTGAACCGGACAAGTCACGGCTGACGCTGGAGCAGCTGATTGCGCGCTACCCGGAAAGCCGGCATCGGCTCGAGGCACAGTTCCGGCTGGGTGAAATCCTGTTCGTGAAGAAGGACTACCGCGGAGCCGAGCCTGCCTACCAGGCCGTCGTCGATGCCGGTGACGACAACCCGTTCTTCCAGCAGTCGCTCTACAAGCTGGGCTGGTGTTACTTCAAGCAGGGTCTTTTTGCAGGGGGGCTCGATGCCTTCACCGCACTGCTAGACCGCAAGCTCCCGGACACTACCGACAGTGACGACCCGCTGGCAGGACTGGAACGCGCAGAACGTGAAATGGTGGATGACACCCTGCGCGTGATGAGCCTGAGCTTTTCCTATGAAGAGGGGGCACACACGCTGGCCGGCTACTTTGCGCAGCACGGCTCCCGCCATTACGAAGACGTCATCTATGCCCGCCTCGGAGAGCTCTACCTCGACAAGGAACGCTATACGGATGCCGCCGGGACCTTTCAGTCGTTCGTGACCCACAACCCGATCCACCGTCAGGCACCGGCCTTCCAGATGCGTGTGATCGATGCCTATCAGGCCGGCAACTTCCCCACGCTGGTGTTGCAGGGCAAGAAGGACTTTGTCGATCGCTACAAACTGCAGGGCGAATACTGGAAGCATCACGACAAGGCCGACGCCGGCCAGGTGCTCGGCTTCCTGAAGGTCACCATGACTGACCTGTCGCGTCACTATCACGCACAGGCACAGCGCACCCGCAAGCCGCAAGACTACGCCGAGGCAGCCCACTGGTACCGCACCTGGCTGGGCTCCTTCGCGGATGACCCGGCTGCGCCCGGCATAAACTTTCTGCTGGCGGAACTGCTCGACGAATCCGGCAACTACCGCGAGGCCGGCGCGGAGTTCGTGCATTCCGCCTATGGCTACGCCGAGCATGACAAGGCCGCCGAGGCCGGCTATGCGGCGGTGCTTGCCTTCAGCAAGGAAGAGGCGCGGCTGTCCGGGGCTGATCAAGCGGCCTGGCATCGCAAATCGATTGAAAATGCACTGCGCTTTGCCACGAGTTTCCCCCAACATCCGCAGGCGCTGGCTGTGTTGACACGCTCCGCGGAACAGTTGCTGGCCATCAACGAGAACCCGCGTGCCATCCAGGTGGCGCAGCGGGTCATCGACGACGAGGGCGCCAGCGACGATGAGCAACGCGTGAGCTGGACGGTCCAGGCACACGCCTGGTTCGATCTCGAGGACTTCCAGCATGCCGAACAGGGCTACCAGCAGGCGCTCGCCCGCATGGCGGTAGAAGACAAAAGCAAAACATCACTAAAAGAAAGACTTGCAGCATCCATCTATAAACAGGGTGAGGCTGCGCAGGCCGCCGGTGACACCCGGGCCGCGGTGGCTTACTTCCAGCGCGTGCGCAGTGCCACGCCCACCGCCAGCATCGTCGCCACTGCGGAATACGATGCCGCCGCCGGCCAGATGAGCCTGAACGACTTTGCCGCCGCCACCCGCACACTGGAACAGTTCCGCAACGCCTATCCGGATGATCCACGCCAGGCGGAAGTCACGCGCCGGCTGGCCACGGCGTACCTCGGCAGCGCCCGGCCTCTGCAGGCCGCCCGGGAATTTGAACGCATCGGGCGCTCAAGTGGCGCTGCCAAACTGCGCAGCGATGCCCTATGGCAGGCCGCAGAGCTCTATGCCAGGGCCGGACACGCCGCCCGGTCGACGGCGGTCTATGTCTATTACGTCGAGCAGTTCCCGCAACCGGTGGAAGCCGCCATCGAGGCACGCCAGCGCGTGGCACAGCAATACGAATCGGATGGCGACACCCGGCAATGGCACCAGTGGCTGAGTGACATCATCACGGCGGATGCGCAGGCCGGTGGCGGTCGCACCGACCGCACGCGCTACCTGGCTGCACGCGCGCGCCTGACCCTGGCTGAAGCACAGAACAGGCAATACCGCGAGGTCGCATTGAGGCTGCCACTGAACCAGACCCTTGCCACCAAGAAGCGCCTGCTGGAGTCGACCCTGGCGCAGTACGAGCAGGCTGCCGCCTACGATGTGGCCGAGGTCACCACGGCCGCCGCCTACCGCACCGCCCAACTCTACACCGATCTGGTCACGGCGCTGATGGAATCCGAGCGACCGAAAAACCTCAACGCCGAGGCGCTGGAGGAATACGACATCCTGCTGGAAGACCTGGCCTATCCGTTTGAAGAGCAGGCCATCGCGCTGCACGAGACCAATGCCGTACGCGTGGAGTCGGGCCTGTACGACGTCTGGATCGAAAACAGCCTGCAGGCACTGGCACAACTGGTACCGGGTAAATACGCCTGGCAGGAAAGGAGCGCAGACTATGTCGCCGCATTACGCTAAGGCACTCACATTGACCCTTGTCATCCTGCTTGCGGGTTGCGCCAGCGCACCGCAGCAACACGTCTTGACGCCTGGCTTCGAGGCCGGGCCAGTGGCCACGGAAACCGTCACCGACGTCGAGGGTGAATTCCAGGCCGCCCTGCAACTGATGCAGGTCGGGGACTGGCACGCGGCCACAGACACGCTTGCGGCGATCACCGCGGCAAAACCACGGCTGTCCGGCCCGTGGACGAATCTCGGCATTGCGCGCAACAAGATCGGCGACACGACCGGTGCCGAGGCCGCCTTAAAAAAGGCAATCGATGTGAATGCCAGCCAGGTCGTGGCCTACAACGAGCTGGGCATCATCTATCGCCGCAGCGGCCGGCTGGAACAGGCCGCCTCCATTTACAACGAGGGGTTGAAGGTTGATCCAGCTGCCGAGGACATCCACTGGAACCTCGGCATCCTCTACGACCGCTACCTACCGAACCCGGCGCAGGCCCTGATCCACTATGAGCGTTACCAGCAGCTGACGCAGTCAGATGACGAATACCTGCAGGCCTGGATCAACGCATTGCGCGCGCAGCTCGGCCAGGTCAACGTCGCCACCGGAGTCAAACGATGAAACACCTGAATATTCCTATCTGCCGGAGCGGGTCGCCTCCGCGATGGCTTGTCTGCCTGCTCGGGCTGTTCTGGTCTGCTAACGGCGCACACGCCGCCGACAGGCTCGACCTGGAAGGCACCACCATCACCGGTAACCAGGAACTGCCCAAGGCCCTGCACATCGTGCCCTGGAAATCGGCCGAGGCGGGCGACCTGGCGGCACGACCCATGAACAGCCTGGTCGACGACATCCTTGCACCCATTGACCGTGACGTCTTTCTCAGGGAGCTCGAATACTACGAAGCAGTTCACAGTTCAAAATAAACGGCGATTGTAAGGTTATTGGACTTTTGACGGGTCATACCGGGGGGCAGGACTACCTTGCGCCGTTGCGCAATGGTTTGGCGATTTCAGGGGAAGCAACAGGAGTATCACTATGGATTACTACAATACCTTCGTCGGGTTTTTCCAGTCGGGTGGTTTTTTCATGTACCCGATCGTACTGGTGCTGGCACTGGGCATGGCCATCGCTGCGGAGCGCTACATCTACCTGAGTGCGGCCAGCAGCAGCAACCACCGCCTGTGGAAAAAGCTGGCTCCGCATCTGGCAAACGGGGACTATCTGAAGGTGGCCTTGCTGACCGAGAAATCGCGTTCGGCCATCAGCCACATCTTCAGCTACGGCCTGAACCGCGCCCGCACTTCGCGCCGTCGCGACGACGTCGAGATCGCGATGGAAGAGGGCTTGATGGAAACCGTGCCGAATCTCGAGAAGCGCACCGCCTACCTGGCCACCTTTGCCAATATCGCCACGCTACTCGGTCTTCTCGGCACGATTATCGGCCTGATCCAGGCGTTCACGGCGGTGGCCTCGGCCAACCCGTCCGAGAAGGCCGATATGTTGTCCGCCAGTATTTCGGTCGCCATGAACACCACGGCGTTTGGCCTGATGGTCGCGATCCCGCTGTTGCTGATCTACGCCGTGCTGCAGACCAAGACCACGCAACTGGTCGACAGCCTGGAAATGGCCTCGGTGAAGTTCCTTAACAGCATCAGCGAGAGGCCGCTGGAAGGCACGGCCTGATGAGAAACCGCTTCAACCGTCGCCGGCGTTATCAGGAGAGCGGTGATATCAATATCACCGCGTTCATGAACCTGATGGTCATCCTGGTACCCTTCCTGCTGATCACGGCGGTGTTCTCGCGCATCACCATCCTGGAGTTGAACCTGCCTGCCGCCGCCGACCAGGCGCACCAGGACAACAAGGCATTTCACCTGGAGATCATCGTGCGCGCGGACGGCATTGAAGTGGGTGACCGTGACGGTGGCCTGATCAAGCACCTGCCGCTGAAAGACGACAACCAGGACTACAAGCAACTCTCGCAGCTGTTGCAGCAGGTCAAGGCGCGCTTCCCCGACAAGCTGGATGCCACGTTGCTGCTGGAACCCGATACCGACTATGAAACCGTTGTTCAGGTGATGGATAGCGTGCGTACCGCGCGTGTGGTGCAGGCCGGCAGTGTGATCAGTGCCGAACTGTTTCCGGAAATCTCCATCGGCGATGCCCCGGGCGCACGCATGAAGGTGGCCACCCGATGAAGATGTCACGGCGCGCCAAACGCATGGAACGCCAGCACGTGCGTCACGGGCGTGGCATGACACTGAACCTGGTGTCGCTGATGGACATCTTTACCATCCTGGTGTTCTTCCTGCTGGTGAATACCTCGGACGGCGAGATCCTGCCGACACACAAGTCCGTCGAGCTGCCGGAGTCCATTTCCGAGCAACAACCACGCGTGACCGTCACCATCATGGTCAACGAGGAGAACATCCTGCTGCACGGCCAGGTGGTCGTGTCCGTGGCGAACGCCATGAAAGAGCAGGGTAGCTATTCGAAGGCGCTGCAGGCCGCGCTCATCGAACAGGCCGGCGCTGCGCCGGGCACCGGCCGTGACCCGGCCGAACGCCGCGAGGCGACGATCATGGGCGACAAGGAGATTCCATACCGCCTGCTGAAGAAGGTCATGGCCACTTGCACGCAGGCCGGCTTTAACCGTATTTCGCTGGCCGTACTGCAGCAGCCGCTGGAGGGCTGAGCATGTCTGCCACTGTGTTGAACTACGACATGTCCTGGGGGGTTGCCAATCCCGACGATGCCCGTTTCAAGCGCTTCGTGCGCTCCAACCTGCTGCTGGCGCTCGTGCTGGGTATCATGCTGCCGTTTCTGCCGTTGCCGGAGATCGAAAAGCCGCTGGTCGAGGAGCCGCCACGCCTCGCCCAGCTGATATTCGAGAAGCAAGAGATCAAGCCGCCGCCGGCACCGAAACCGGTACAGAAAAAGCCGGAGCCGCTGCCGAAGAAGGTCGAGGCGCCCAGGCCGGTGGAAAAGCAGCAGGTCGTGGTAAAGAAACCGGTGCCGGTGAAGCCCAGGGTCACGGCGCGCCAGCAGGCCGAGAAGTCCGGCCTACTGGCACTCAAGGATTCGCTGGCTGATATGCGTCAGAACACGGTCTCCAGCAGTTTCAACAAGACCAGCAATTTGTCGCAGGGCACGGGTGCAGCGCAGAAGACCGAGCGCGCGATCCTCACCGCCGGGACCGTGCGTGGCAGCGGCGGCATCCAGACCGCGAACCTGAGCCGCAATACCGGTGGCGGGGAGCTGTCCGGACGCAGCACCACGCAGGTTCTCAGCCCGAGCGGCAATGCGCCGGGCGGGGCGGCGGGCGGCAAGGGCAAGGGCAGCAAGTCGGCCGGCCGCAGCATCGAGGAGATACAGATGATCTTCGACCGCAACAAGGGCTCGATCTACAGCGTCTACAACCGCGCCCTGCGCAAGGACCCCGGTCTGAAGGGCAAGATCGTGTTGCGCCTGACCATTGCCCCCTCCGGCAAGGTCACCCGTTGCGATCTGGTCTCCAGCGAGCTGGGTGACCCGGCCCTGGGGAAGAAGATCGCAAGCCGCGTCAAGCTGTTCGACTTTGGCGCCAAGGACGTATCAGAGATCACCATCACCTACCCGATCGATTTCCTGCCGGCCTGACAACCCGTATCTTCACATTCCGCACTTCCGATCCGGGCGGGAGTTCAGCTTTCACTTGGATTTCAGAAAAAAAAGCGGGCTATACTTCCTGTATACACAGACAAGCATGGACTGACAAAACCCGCCGGCCTGTTTTTTACTACCAAATCGTCAGGATTATGACTTGCAGGCCTCTAATTAACGCTATGCTTTATAAGTAGTCAGTACCGATCCCGCCGCCTCGGGATCATCGTATCAACACAAAGGAGATAACAATGAAACTTGTATACGATGTCATAGAAGAAAATTACGACGATACCACGCAAATCAGGACCATGACCGAACAGGCGCAGATGCCGTCCGGGGAATGGCTAATCAGGACCACATTATATACACCGCACCATATCACCATGGACGTCACTCACATTCGAGGAAAGAAAAACAAGAAATCCCTGTTCAAGCCGTTGCGCTAGAGATCATCGTCCGGTTATCGGGCCATGCGGGATGTTTGGCCGGTTGTGGCCGACCCAGGAAGTCCAGAGAGCATAATTTCTGACAATTTATGTCAGATGACCGGGTTCGACTGCGGATTCAACTGATCGACGCAACACTTTGATCTTAATTCAATAAATGAAGTGTTGAATGGTAGCGTCTAGAGCAGTGTTGGATATGCATGTGTTCATGCTATGCAGAATCAGTCATTCACACAATAAGCCGACGCGGCCTATCACTAATTACTGCAGAATCCGTCTAATATGTTAGGCATAAGAAAATATGGCATCTTGGATCAAATTTGAATAACAAAATCATCAATAATTCAGAGGATATAAGACATGTCAAAAACTCTTTATGAGCGGTTGGGTGGCAATGACGGGATTAGGAAACTTGTCGATGATGCAGTAGACGCGCATCTTAATAATTCTATAGTGAAAACAAGATTTGAAATCACTGAAGATATCGAATACGCAAAGCGAATGTCGGTTGAGTTCTTTTGCGCCGGATCAGGCGGGCCGGAGACCTATACAGGAAGAGATATGGCGACCACACATAAGGGAATGAATATATCTGAGCAGGAATTTATAGCAGTAGTAGATGATATATTCATGGCGATGGACAAAAATGATTTGGGTGATGATGTAATAAAAGATGTTCTTGCTGCTCTTTATTTATTCGCTCAAAAGCGAGATTATCCGCGTATAAATATTCTGAAGATGGGCATGCCTAACAAAATGCTCAACACCGTTCGCTATCGCTCACTCGGACGCTCCGCAGCGCTGCTGCTCCGCGCCGGTTAGCATGGCGTTATGGCGCTATGTTAATACTGAATGAATGAACTGTATTTTATCTTGTTTGTAGTTCTCTTTGCTTCAGTGTTTCTGTGGTTCTTTTTGGTGTGGCGCCTATTCAATATTTTGAAAGAAGATCACCCTGAAAAATTCGAATCAATGGGAAGTCCTACATTGTTCTGTAATAACTCTCCACGGACATCGGTAAAACTAATGAAATTCATATTCAAACGGCAGTATTTGGAGCTTGAGAGTTCGCGAGTGCTCAAGCTTGGGAACGTCATGTTTGCTTTCGCTATCATTTATATTGGTTTGTTCCTGTTGCTATTTATCGGTGTGGCATCTAATGGCGCGCCATAATCATGCGGCCCAGCGCGACGCGGCAAAGCCGCGTGGTTGGCCTTAATCGTTAGTTTTCTTATGAAAAGTGTATTCGAAGCCTCAACCTCTCTAGACGCTCATATGATTCTGAACCTCTTGGTGCAGGATGGAATAGAAGGGAGGGTGGATGGTGAGTATTTGCCAGGTGGTGTTGGCGAGTTACAGGCAATAAACATTGTTCGGGTAATGGTGGATGAAGCAGATTATGAAAGAGCTACCCAAATAATAAAGAATTGGGAGGCTATTGAAACAGAAGAAGAAGAAAGAGCTAAAAATAGAACATCTAATGGATTTTCTATATTTATGATAGGTGCAGTAATTGGTGGAGGTTTGATTTACTGGGCATATAACTCACCAGTTACTGAAGACGGTATAGATATGAATGGTGACGGTATATTAGATGAAAAATGGATATTTAAAGATCATCGAATAATTAGAACTGAAGTAGATAGGAACTTTGATGGTAACGTAGATATTATTTATGACTTCAGTCGCAAGGGGTTACTGAAAGAATCAAAACAAGATGATAATTTTGATGGAATCTTTGAATCAGTATTTAAATTTTCAGATGGATTAATTCAGACTCAAGAGTCTGATCTAAACCAGGATGGAAATGTCGACTACAAAGCACAATTCAAGCACGGAAATATTGATGAAATATTAATCATTGGGGAAGGTCAAGATTTTCGTAAAAAACGGCAAAAATTCAATATGGGGAAATTGATTTCTGCTGAATATGATTCTAATGGTGATGGAATCTACGATATCGAATATAAATATGATTACTTCGAGGAAATCAAAACGAATTCTAACAAACGCCTCCAAATCGACGCGGCTATGCCGCGCGACTGAGGCGAGAAGCTATGCGCTAGAGGAAGTGCATGAATATTGAGGAGTTACAGGCTTACCATAAGCACATCACTGACACTTACGACCAAAGAAGTGGAAATCATGATAATAGTCAATGGCATCGAGAGACTGCACTCAAGTTAATTGATGGAATTCCACCGGGTTCTGGTAATTCCATTCTGGATATCGGCACTGGTACAGGCACGATTGCATTTCATGTTGCATCGCTTGCAGGACCCGATGGAAAAGTCACCGGGGTTGATCTTTCAAGAGGTATGCTGTGCGAGGCAAACAAAAAACTGGCTGACTCGGAATTTAATAATATTGAATTTGTACTCGCCGATGCGGAACAGCTTGCGTTCGCGAATAACGTCTTTGACCGAATCTACTGCGCATCGGCATTTTTCTGCATACTAGATCCACTATCAACATTGAGACAATGGCATGGTTTGCTGAAACCCGGTGGCATCCTTGGTTTCCATGCCCAGCCGGAAACATCGTACTACTGGATTCGCGAAGCGCGAAAAGTATTTACCAGGCATGGATATCCTTATTTAATCAATAATGCTACTGGCTCCATCGAAAAGAGCGAACAGTTACTTGCCGAATCGGGCTTTAATAAAGTCGATATTCGTGTTGAAGAATCTGGCTATTATATGCCTGCTGAACAGGCAAGAGACTCATGGATAGATGAAAGTGATTTCTTTCCTGGTCAGTACCCGCACCCGGTTACTAATGTACCACCTGAAATAATGATGCAGTGCAAACAGCAATACGAATCTAACATCGAAAAGCTTATTACCGAAAAAGGCATATGGAATGACATTAGCATGTACTATATTTATGCATATAAATAGAAAAACGTAAAACTGAGCTTAGTCGCCAGGCACGTGAACATTGATTTGTGGCGAGGGAATCACAAATACAAACGATGGCAAATAAATTGCAGCTTATATTGCTTGTCGGCGCAAGTCTTCTCGCAATACTCTGGGCTGCAAATTACTCGTCTGGTCCACCTATGCCGGTTGTCGGCCAGTTAAAACCGGTAGAAGCATTTGCGTTAGTTCAGGCAGGCAGCACTCTGGTTCTCGATGTGCGAGAAAAGGATGCCTACGACAATGGCCATCTACCGGGTGCGATATCAGTACCGATTGGTGAACTGGATAAACGAATTGAAGAATTCGACGCACATAAGGCAGAAGAGGTAATTGTTTACTGTAATGATGGTAGTAGGCGAGGACCTGTTGCCACAGACAAGATGAACAAAGCAGGATACCCGGGCGCAAAAAACCTGAATGGTGGAATTGAAGGGTGGCGAAAGGCCAATTATCAAACCATCAATAATTAGTGATCAGGCGAGCGCTGTAGTTGCCTGAACAGGCACCGCAGCTGACCGGCTTTACCAACGGCTGAGCGTGGTCGTGAGGAGTAGATAGTGGGCTGGGAAATAGGACTTGCGGTAGTTTTCTTGATTGGACTTTGGTTTTATTTCAAAGTTGTATCCCCTTCACCGGAATTCCCGCCGCTAGAGACTGATCCCAATGATCCCTTGTTGAAAGCGGCGATGGATCATGCCAGGTCATCTATCGACCAGTTCAGAGAGCTTTTCAAGACCTATCCT